>CAYNDM010000047.1:0-13278 GCA_964395265.1 uncultured Bacteriovoracaceae bacterium | reverse complement strand
GATCAATACACACCGGAGGATACGACGTTGAGCACGATCAACTAGGTGACGTTGACCGGTCTTCTTCCTTACAAATGGTATTTCGTCGAAGTCATCTCGAAGGACACTTTCGGCAATCAAAGCGATCCGCTCGAAGAAGCGGTTCCATTCAGGACGCTGAGGTAAACGAATGCGAACAAGACTTGAGAAAGCAGCAGCTTCTTCCGGAAGAACGGCCTTGATCCTCGCGCTCGCGGCGCTGGCGCGCCAGCATGCACTCGCCGTCGGCGATGATTAGGCGCGGGCGAGCGGTGCCCCGGCTTGGGCCTGGTTTCCTGGCGCGAGCGTTTCGGCCGTAGTCATGGCCATGACCAACTCGACGAAGCAAGGGGGGCAAGGCCCCGAAGGATCGACGCTTCTGACTCAGTCCGAGGTGAACTACCACTTCGATTGGACGGGACTTGGCCTCTTCTTTCAATACGACAAACAGGGAAGCAATGAGACTGATACCGCATTCGGGCCGAAGATCGAGCTTCACACCGGGCCATTTTACCTCGAAGGGGGTTACGCGCTTTCGGTGAAACGGGCCTACACCGATCGCACGATCGAGGCGCAGACGGGCTCCGGATGGATCTTGGGATTGGGCACCCGGTTCATGCTGGGAGGCGGACCTGGCTCGACAGGATCAGGAGGAGGCATCTTCCTGCAGTTCAGCTACAAGTACCGCATCCAATCCATTCGGGAGCAGGATGGAGTGAAGTTGTCGGAGCCGATCACACAGAAGGACGGCTATCCGCTTTTCGGAATCGGCTTTCGCTTCTGAGGAGTCCAGATGAGAAGCATTCTCCTTAATTTTTTCAGTCGCGGCGATGATGAGCCCGGGATCGGGAGCGAAGGCTCTCGATTCGCCGAACGGGCTGCAAGGCTCGCGCGCCTATTCGCTTTCCTCTCGATCGGCGTCGGCTCTGCGGTCGGACTGAGCGCTTGCGGCCGCATGCCTTCGTCGCTGTTGAGGCAAGGGCAGCTCCCATTGCAGGACTTTCCTCTCTACGTGAGCGTTTCTCAAGTACAAGGCAGCTCTCTCGGTGGCATTTATCGTTTCGATCGCGACGCATCCTCGACCGAATGCGAAAGCGGAGTTTGTCCGGCGAGGAGACTCGTGCTGGGAGATCTTTCCAATCCTTGGGGTGTCGCCACGGATCGTTTCAATCATCTCTATGTCTCCGAGTACGACAACTCCCGGGTGCTCAAGGTGGATCCGGATACGGGCGAATACGAGGTGATGGCCGATGGGCTTGTCGCTCCGACTTCGATCGCCGTCGATAGCGTGGGCGAGGTATTCGTTGTCCAAGAGGGAGCCAACAATATCATCCGGCTCAGCGACCGCTCAGTTTATGCGCAGTTCTCCTCTCGTCCATCCTCCCTCACTTTCGGCGTGGACGATGTGATGATCGTCGGTTTCGTGAACGACAACCGGGTGGTCTGGAGAACCAAGGACGGGCAGGAAAGCTCGGTTTCGGTTTCGAAGCCGGTGAACGCCTCACTGGACAGCACGGGCCGTGTCTATATCGCCGAGGGCGAAGATCAGCTGGCCAGGGTCCTTCGCTTTCATCAGTTGAGCCCGAATGACGGAGGCACGATCGTAGCCGAGAACCTGACGGGGCCCCAAGGCATCGCCGTGGATCCCGTGGGTAACGTGTATGTGGTCGTCGCTGGTGGAATCAAGGTCATCTCGCATGAGGGGTTGATCTATCCTTGGGTCTCGAAAATGGTGCCGGTCGAAATGGCCTTCACCAAGTATTAGGAAGGAACTTGCATGAGAACGCGAATGCAACAGCTGGCGACAGGAATCCTGCTGGCGGTTTTCATCTCCCCGTCGAGTTCGCTTGCCGAGATGCTGCTCTCGGCACAGATCAGCTACTCGAGCGGAAGCGGCGCCGCGCATGAAGGCTATGAGAAGGGCCATGTCGGGTTTGGCGCCGAGATCGCCGAGAGGATCAATCCGTATCTGAGCTTGGGCCTCTTCGGCGAGATGGGCTCCCTTACGGCGAGCTCTGGCAGCGGCGGAAAGCTCTATTTTCTCGGAAGCGTCTTGCGTGCCGGTTTCGGAGATTCCTTTCCGCTTTTCTTCGACTTCAGGGCCGGTGCTACGAAGGTGGGGGGCGGAGCTGGAGCATCCGACTTCGATTTCGGATATGGCCTGGGCGGAGGATATCAATTCTCCTTGGGGAATATCTTGGCAGGTCCGCGCATCGGATACAGGACTCTCAACCATACGGTCGTGTCGACGACCACTCAGCGTCAGGTGTTGGATATCGGGCTATTCATGACCTATCGGATTGGCGGAGGCACGGGCGGGTACGGTAGATAGGCGTTCGTCGCGAAACCTGTCATCTTCGCTCAGTGCTGCTCGCGGAGTTCGGCGAGAAAAAAGCCCGCATGGACAAGATCCATGTGGGCTTTTCAAGTCATCAACGATGATACGACCGGATCAGGCGTCGGGACTCGTCAGCCTCTCTTCGACCTGCTCGATCAATTTCTTCAGCGAATCGATGTAGCCCTGAAGCTTGTCCGAGCCTTCCCCCGCTTTCCATTTGAAGCCGGGGACCGTGAGGCCCTTGCTGTCGAACGAGTACGAGAAAGGCTTGGGCTCGCGCTTCTCGGCCTTCTTTTCGATCGCGGGCTGAGCGTCGCTTCGAGGCGTATCGCCTGGAGAAAGCAGGATCTCCTCTTTCTGGGCCGCCTCTTCGATCAGCGCCATCTGCTTCTCGGGCGGCGTGTTGAGCAGCTGGCGAAGAAGTGCGCGGTTTTTCAGGCCGCGTTTCATCACTTCTTCTTTGGCCGATGGGTGAAGACGCGTGAAACCGATGCATTCGGTGATACGTGATTTCGGCTTTCCGAAGGCCTTCGCGATCGCTTCGTGGCTGCTGTAAGCCTGCGCTTCGAGCAGGGATAGATAGCCTTCTCCTTCTTCGATCGGATGAAGATCGACGCGATCGAGATTCTCGCGAAGTGCGATCTCGTGGGTCTGCTTGTCGTTCGTCGAGAGAACGCGCGCGGGGATCCGGTCCAATCCAGCGAGCTTGCTAGCCCTCAGGCGCCGCTCCCCGGCGATGACTTTGTAACGATCGCCGTCCTGAACCACCAGGATGGGCTGCAGAACGCCATGCTCTTTGACCGAGTGGGCGAGCGCCTGCACCTCGGAATCGTCGAAGTGCGTGCGTACCTGCAGCTCGGAAGCGTCCACTTTGTCAACGGGGATGAAGTTCACCAGGAAAGTGGTGAGGTTCTTCAGATGGGAGTGCGTGCTTCCCGCGGTCGTTCTCGCGGTGGAGTAAAGCTGCTTCAGATAGCCGCTTCCCTGGCGAGTCTTGATGCGCGAATTTTCTTTGTTGTCCTTGTTTTCCACGGTTTCTGTTTTTTTCTCGTCCATGATTTTTTATATCTCCGATATTTAGAAAATTAGCCTTGGAGAAGCTCTTCAGTGAGCGAATTGATGTCCTGAGCGGCGATCCCGCGCGAATTCACGTCCCATACGGTCGTTCTTCGCTTGGTGGCCTCGTTGAGATCGGCGCTCCGGTTCATCACCGTCCGTGCGCAACAGTCCGCGAACTGGCCACGAAGCTCGCCCAGCACTTCCTGGCTGATCACTTCGCGGTTGTCGTACATGTTCGGGATGATCTTGACCGAGAGCTCGCGACGGAACTCGCGCTCCATCTCCTCGATCGTCGCCATGACCAGCGACATCCCGTGAAACGACAGGGGATTAGTGGCGCAGATCACGTTGACGAGATCGGAGGCGACCATCATCGAGCCGTTGAGGATCGATGCGGCCGGGTTGGTGTCCGCCACGATCAGGTCGTACTGGTCGGCGATCTTCGCGATGGCCTCCGAAAGACGGTATTCGCGCCGCGTTTTGTTGTTGAGCGGGATCTCGATATTGCAGAGCCCGAGGTTCGCGGGAACGAGATCGAGCCCTGGAGCGACGTTCATGATCGCTTCGCTCATCGGAAGGTCGTTGATGAGCACGTCGTAGACCGTGGGTCGCTCATGGGCGTCTAGCACGTCGAGGTTCACGGTCAGATGGCCTTGGCCATCGAGATCGATGGCGAGAACACGGTAACCCATCATGGCCGCTCTCATGACGTATTGCGCTGTGAGTGTCGACTTTCCAGTGCCTCCCTTAACATTGTAAAACATCTGTGTACGATAACGCGGAGCATTAGGAATGAATCCGGTCGCCACGGCGACCGCTACAGGGTCGATTTCCGCTGGATAGGCCGGGCCTGCGGCTTCAGCTCCATCGCCCATGGTGTTTTCAGCATCGGCAGTAGTGGTCGCGCCACTCATCGCGCTATCCGCGTCGGATGAGTTCGCCTCGGCGTGATTCGTGGGTACCTGCCCGTTGGCGATCGCGTTCCGGTCTTCGATCGGAAGCGTCCTCAAGAAGCGGAAATAGTTCTGCGCGTCCTCGAGGCTGATCATCTTGCGATCGACATTGCCGATGCGCTTGCGGATGGTTCGTAGGATCCCGGCTGCTTCGAGTCCTGCCACGAGGTTCTTGTCGATCTTCGCAAGGCTCGCGAACTCCGCCGGGGTAAAACAGATTTCTCTGAATGGTGTCATTCGTTACTCCCTCCCTGGATTGCAAAATTCTATGCCCGTGGAAAATGGGCGCAAGAAGAATGTCTCGATTCGAGAAAATATTCGGTCGCCGCGGCGACCGAATCGATGGTTCGCGAGAGGGAGAAGGGACGAGGGTTAGGAGTACTAGGGAGTGGTAAGCGATGAGTAGGGAGAGTTAGAAGGTAGGAGAGTGAAAGGGTAACGGAGTGAGAGCGCTTGTGCGCGAACAATCGTGATTGTAGAAAAATGGTCGCCGTGGCGACCGTTTCAAAGACCCGCTCATTTCGAAAAATCCCGAAGCCGCGAAGTTCGTGACCTAATCGCTCGCGACCTCAACTGCTCGCGCTCTGATAGCGCTTGAGTCCGCGCTTCCACATGATCCCGTCGAACACCCCGAACGCGACGATCACGCCGAAGATGAGCACGTACTCCAGCGGCTCGAGCCCGTGAAGAAGAGCGCGCGCGGGCACGCTCCCGATGAAAGCGAAAGGAAGCGCGGTCAGGATGACGTAGCGGAGAGCCTTGGGGTAGATCGTGTCGGGCTTCGTGGCGATCTGGAAAAACTGGTAATACATTCTCGAGATCGCCCAGCTTCGCTCGGTCCAGAAGATCCAGATCGAGAAAGCCAGGCGCAGGACGAACGCCGCCGCGAGGCCGATCAGAAGCCATGCCCCGACCAGAAGCCAGCGCCACCCGCCTTCGAATCCCGCCGGCTCCGCATAGCGCGCCAGGATCGCGAACCCTAGGACCACGTTCACCCAGGCAGTCAGGCTGAACCAGCGAGTGAGCGCCAGGAAGAGAGGATGAACCGGTTTGGTGAGAAGAATGTCCAGCTCGCCCTTGTTCACCAGGTCCGAGAACTGCCAGAAGTTTCGTTGAAAGAAGGTCGAGAAGAGCGCGTCCGAGGCGAAGAAGATCCCGAGGAAAAAATAGACTTGAGGCTTCGTCCATCCGGCGAGGGTCTCGACATTGGCGTAGATCACCGTGAAAAGGCTGAACTCGACGGCGATCCAGACCAGGTCGACCGCGACCGTGGTCAGGAAGTTCGTCCGGTACACGGCCTCGCGGACGTAATTGTTCTTGAGGTTGACTCCGAAGACCCGGACGTACTTGGCGACCCCCGGCATGCCTTACCCTCCCAAACTCAGGTAGCGTTTGAAGCCCACGCCCCAGGTCAGCTTGATGAGGCTCCAAGAGACCAGGAGCCAACCGGTCGCCACGGCGACCTGTTGAAGGAAGTACTCATGGCTCCAGTGCCCGAGCGCGTACTGCGTGGGCCCGAAGACGTAGAGGTAGAAGGGGGTCGATTTCCAGATCCACTCCATCGACGCGGGGAACATGAAAAGCGGGATGAGCTCGCCCGAGAGGATGCTCACCACGAGGTTCTTCACCATGAGGATCGAGTACGCTTCCTCCCAATAGAAGGACACGGTCGCGAGCGCGGCGCCCAGTTGGTAGTGGATGATGTTCCCCAATAGAGCGAGGAACATGGCCCCGACCATCCGCACGGGATCGATCCCGAACCAGTGTCCGAGCGCGATTCCGATCACGAGGCTGCCTCCGGCGATGAAGAGCTTCGGAGCGACGCCTCGGATGTAAACGAACTCCACCACTCCCACGGGACGAAGCAGATAGTTGCTGAGCTGGCCGGAGCGGATCAGCTCGGCAAGCTCGAAGTCATGGTCGCCTCCGCGGACCTGGCTGAAAAGGACGCTGGTGAGCGTATAGCTCACCATTTGCGAATAGCTCATCCCCGCGACTTCGTCGGCGCCTCCGATTTTGAACATCGCGTACCACAGCACCCATTGGATCGCGGCCGGGACGAAAGCGGAGCCGAGGACTTCGAATAGGAACTCGATTCGATAGGCGGTCGCGTCTTGAAATCCGTTCTTCAGGGCGGCAATGCGCCACTCCAATCGAGGCAGTCTCATCGATGCACCTCAGGAAACCCTTTCGGGCTTCTCCTCGTAGAGTCGTTGGATGACCTTCTCGAGGCTGGGCTCCTCGATGCCCATGTCGACGATCTGAAAACGCGCCATGAGGCGCTGCAGGATCCCGACGATCTGCTCCTGCGAGACGGTGAAGTAATAGCTCCCCGGCTCCTCGGCTCCGGCGGTGCCTTCTTCGTCATCCTCATGCGCGAGCTCGATGGTGTTCTGAGGAATCTCGGTGATCTGAGCCAGCTCCTCGAGCGAGGGGTTCTGGATCATCTTCACCCGGAGTCTCTGCTCCCCGGCGCGGGTGAGTTTGCCCGGGGGGCCGTCGTAGATCATCTCTCCGTGCCTGAGCATCAGGATCCTGGGGCAAAGTTTTTCGATGTCCTCCATGTTGTGGCTGGTCAGAATGATCGTGGCTTTTTCGCGGCGGTTGAACTCCCGGAGAAACTCGCGAAGCTTATGAGCGGCGAGGACGTCCAGGCCGATGGTCGGCTCGTCGAGGAAGATGACGCTCGGCCAATGGAGGATCGCGCCGATCAGCTCCATCTTCATGCGCTCCCCGAGTGAAAGCCTCCTGATCTGGGTGTTGACGTGCCGAGAGACATCCAGGAGGTCCGTGAGAAGTTTGAGCCGTTCCCGGTAGACCGGCATCGGGATTTCGTAGATCGCGCGAAGCAGGTCGAAGGCGTCGACTGCTGGCAAGTCCCACCAAAGCTGCGCCTTCTGTCCCATGACGAGCGCGATCTGCCGACGAAACGAGAGGGACCGCTTGAACGGGTCGAATCCCAGCACTCGAGCCTCGCCCGAGCTGGGAGGGATCAATCCGGAGAGGATCTTCAGAAGCGTCGTTTTGCCAGCGCCGTTCTCCCCGATCAATCCGATGAACGAGCCCGCTTCGATCTTGAAGCTGATCCCTTTGAGTGCCTCATGGGTTCTGTATCGCGGCTTGAAAAGCAACCCGAGAGAGCCCCTTAGCCCTTCTTCTTTCACGGACGACCGGAACGAGCGCCGGACGTCCCTGACTTCGATGACAGTTCCCGTTGGTTCCGACATGAATCTCAATGGACCGCTCGCGTTCCCTGAAGGGAGCGAGCCGCGTCGGTGACTCCATCGACGTAAGCGTTGTAGTGTGTCTTGATCGGCTGATTCGGGCCGAGGTTGCGCGCATCCAGAATCTGATCGACGAAGGCGCTTCCGACCGGAAACGCGGCGATCAGCTCTGGATGGAACTTCAGTGAATCCTGCACTGAGTAGATCAAGAGATGGGTATGAGCTCGGCCCTCGATTCGCCGGGTAAAGGGCACGAAATCGGTTCGCAGAGTCACGGTTCGCCGCTTGCCGGACTCGGATGCGAGCTCCACCGTCTCGCTCAGTCGCCTGGGACGAAGACTTTCGAACGCGAAATCTCGGAGAAACTGCTCGATGTGGCTTCCTTCCGCGATCAGCAGAGCCGATAGCGCAGCATGGTCCCGAAAGGCAATCCTGGACAGGAAGTAGGTGACGTTAGCGAAGAGCGAGCCCTCCGAAGGCCGAGGTCCAAGAACGCCGCGAGGAAGGCCAAAGCCGGCCTCGATATCGCCTCTCACCCAGCGTGCCCGTTTGAAGCCATCAGGAGTCCGAAGGTTGCTGAAGAGATACCCGTAGAGCTGTTCCATCCCGGCGTGGACGATATGGCCGCGGCGGGGTTGGACATCCAACACTTCAGCGAGCGAATCAAGAATCGCCGGATGGACGATCGTAGCCTGAGAGCCTGCATCGATGTTGATGCTTTCGCCCCAAAGCGCCTTGAAAGTCTTCTCGGCCCGGTCAGAGAGGATCTGCTCGTAGAGCTCGGGAACCGAATGAGCCAGGATTGGCATGATCGAGCCGCCCATTTCTGCCTCGATCGCCATCGATCGAGCGACGCCCGCCCAGGGGCAGTCCTCCGCCGTCTCTCCGTTCGCGATGACCGGACATGAATCACTGGAGCCCGCCTGGCTGCCGGAAAGGCTCAGCAAGGAAAGAGAGATGAAGAGCAGCGCTGCGGCAGACGTGAACTTGGCCCATTCTGAGATCATAAGAACCTCGTAGGGCTAACTAACACGGCAGGGCGGCGGCATCAATTCGCCTTTAGGCAGGCGAGGGGCATTTAGCGCCGCTTGGAATTCAGCGGGCTGTCTGATTCAGCGCGTATTGCTCATTCCTCGTGAGGAACCTCGTCAGGGAACCGATACAACCCGTCGACGCGTTCGGCGAGATCGTACACAGTCACCTTACGTTTCATGAGGGACCTCTTGAGCACGTCGTGGGCTCGTTCATAAGCGATTCCGTCCTCGAGCTTGGCTTGACAGTGGCCTTCAATCATACCGAGAAGATTCAGCGCGGCTTTGCTCGCTTTCTTCATCTTCAAGCTCGCGCTGGAGGAATCGAAATGCTGAAGCCCATCCATCGTAGTATTCGACGCTCTTTCGAGATCATCGTGACGGATGGAAAGCATGCGTCGGTACTGCCAGACGCACCAGTGAGCGTCGTTGTCCAGGTCTAAAATCTGCGAATCCGAATAAGCCGGAACGGCCGAAAGAAGAGATGTAAACGCCAGGAAAAAGGCAAAACTACGCTTCATAGAGAAAATCTCCTTCAAGTTACTCGATAGGCCGATTTTCGCATGCACGGCCTTGATCCCCTGGCACCCAGGAGCAACGGAAACCTACAATAGGAGGCTCTTTAAATCAAGACTAAAATAGTCAATTATTAGGTTTTCGGATTGATTCTCAGTTTCGGACACTTAGACCCAAGGCCAGCTTGGCGATGATGCGCCTCCCCCTGTGTCTGAGGTGATCCATTTTCGGGCCAATATAAACACGTATTCTGATTCTATGCGGTACGTTTTCGATCGACGGAATCAGATTAGGGATAGGTTCAATTCTCCGGGGCTTCTCGTGCTCCTGGTGGCCTTAGGCCTTGCGATGCAAGGATGTCGGGTGACGATCGTGGGGCCTTCCTCCTCAGATTCAGGTTCGTCGAATTTGGATTCCGGGGGCGCGGGTCCGACACCCACTCCGACCCCAACTCCAGTCGCAACACCCACTCCGACCCCTGGTCCGGTCGATGACTTCACCTTCATGGATGGCACGGGCGCAGCTGGGATCAACTACGCGACCCTAGGACTTTCCTATGGACAGAGCTTCGCTGTTTTCAACTCCAAGCTTTACGTGAGCTGGACCGAAAGTGATGCTTCGGCTATCAAGCAGATCCGCGCAGCGGTCTTCAATGGGAACCTCGCTTCGCCTGGCTGGAGCTTCGTCGACGGCGGGGGAGCCTCGGGCCTCAATGCGAGCGCAAGCAAGGATACTTATGGCCCGGATCTGGCTGTCCATAATTCCAAGCTCTACTCCACCTGGTGCGAGGTTCGCGGCGGCGGCGTCAACCGCATCGTCCGGGTCGCGGTGTATAACGGCAACGACGGAGCGCCGTCGTGGAGCTTCGTCGACGGCGGCGACAATAATTCGAACCTCATCAATCAGGACACGTCCAACTCGGTGACCGAGTGTAGGATCATCACTTTCAACGGCAAGCTCTATGTCACCTGGCGGGAAAAGAACGGGTCTCCGTGGCAAGTCCATGCCGCGGTCTTTAATGGCAACGACGGGGCACCGGGGTGGACGAAGCTTACCGCCGCAGGAGGCATGAATCTGGACATGTCGAAGATGGCGACTGTCCCGAAGTCGGTGGTCTTTGACAATAAACTGTACGTCTTTTGGGTGGAAGAGAACGGCTCAGGGGTTGGCCAAGTTCGTGGGGCCGTTTACAACGGGGACGAGCTTTCGCCAAGCTGGGCTCCGGTGGATGGAGCGAATGCTTCCGTCGGCTTGAATAAAAACCCGGCATACCCGGCGGAAAACGTGTACCCGATTGTGCATAATAGTAAGCTTTACCTCGGGAGCTTCGAGGAGAACGCCGGGGGCGTGACGCAGTTGCGAGTCCGAGTTTACAACGGCAATGATTCTTCGCCTTCGTGGACGTTCGTGGACGGAAACGGACCGGATGGAATCAACCGGGACCCGACCAAAGACCTTAGTCATGCGGCAGCGGTAGTCGCGGGAAGCACTCTCTACTTCACCTGGACCGAAGAGAACTCTTCGGGAATCCTCCAGACGAGGCTGGCGGCCTACAATAACGACGACGGTTCTCCTTCGTGGACCCTGGTCGACGGAGGCGGCGAAAGCGGTCTCAATAAGGATTCCTCGAAGAACTCGATCTCGGTGGGGGCCATCGAGTTTTCGTCACGGCTTTTCCTCATGTGGTCCGAGGACAATAGCATCACCATCAGCGCGGGACAGTAAGGGGCAATTATGAAAACGTCTCTCCGGATTTCTGTATTGTTTGGTGTTAGTGGAGTCCTCACGGCTTTTCTCGGGGGTTGCCTTTCCTCGGAGCGCGTGACTTCAAATAACCCGCGCCAGGCGCAAACCAAGCAGCTGGACGCCGTCCCGATTCAGGACCAGGATGAGTGCGATCAATCGGCGAACGCGATGGTGACCACGGGCGTACCTTCCGTTGACTACTCCAAACTGTGGGGAAATAACGGAGAGCTCTTCTCGCCTACCGGCCGACTACCTGACTTCTCGTTCGCGGGTTACCACTCTGGCGAGGCTCCTCTTCCGAATCCATCCGTCACGAGGAACATCAAGCTCGACTACGGCGCGAAAGGAAACGGAACGACGGATGATACCCAGGCATTTCTGAACGCGATCGCGGACGCGCGGAGCGGCGAGGTGATCTTTGTTCCAAATGGCACCTACCTCATTACCAAACCGATGATCATCAAGAAGGGCGACTTCATCCTGCGCGGAGAGTCCAAGTCGGGAACCATCCTGAAGATGCCCAAAAGCATGAGCGACATTTACGGAGCGAATCTCGGAACGGACGGAAACGGCTTCCCCTCCAATGAATGGTCCTATGAAGGCGGATATTTCTGGGTGCAGGGCGATGTGCAATTGAACGGGCGCTCGGTCGTCACAGCCCGGGCGGATCGGGGCGCGAAACGCATCAAGGTGGCGAACCCGGGCAACTTCTCCGCTGGCGACCGGATTCTGCTACGATTGACGGACGAAGGCCAGAATGGCGTCGCCGGGACGCTCATGCAGTATATTCACGATATGCCGGCAAGCAAGATCGGCTCTTCGCATGCCGGGTCGGACATCGAGTTCATCGCGATCGTGACCGGTAAGTCCGGAGATGAACTGATCCTGGATCGAACGCTTCGCACGCCGATCGAGCTGGTATGGAATCCCGAAGTATTCCGATACAACACGAGCGTGAAAGAGTTGGGCATCGAAAACTTCACTATTCACTTCGATACCACGCTCGCGCACTTCGAGCACTCCCTTCAAGAGGGCTTCAACGCCTTTCACATTAGCAATGCCAGTCAATGCTGGGTGAGAAACGTACATATCCAGAACGCGGACTACGGGATCCACCTCCAGGGCTCCTCGAATTGCACATTGACAGGCATTTCCCTGGATTCCGCACGCGCTCCCAGTGCTCAGAGATACGGGCACCATGGGCTCGCCGTGACTCGCACTCTCGATTCGCTGGTCGAGGACTTCGATGTTCGAGTCATGTTCATGCATGACCTGACTTTCGCTTGGCAGGCCTCCGGCAACGTGTATTCGCGTGGGAAAGGGAAGGCCGTCAATCTTGACCTCCATGGCATGGCACCTTTCGACAACCTGATCACTCAGGTCGATATCGGCAACGCCAACAACAAAAGGCTTTGGGCATCGAGCGGCTCTAAGTCGCGAAAACCTCATACCGGGAGACGGCAGGTCTACTGGAACATCAAAGGCAAGAACCTCTACGGCTCTGATCCGACGTTGGATCGTCCTTACTCCCCGGACATCATCCTGGTGAACTTCCCGACCACTGATTCGGATCGAACGGAAACCACAGGGCCCTGGCTCGAAAAGAGCGCCACGATCGGCCCGGAAAATATATACGAAGCACAGCTGGCGGCTCGATTGGGCGGGACACTGCCGACTCCGGCTCCTACGCCTGTTTCGACTCCAGCACCGACTCCGGCGCCCACGCCAGCACCGACTGCGGCGCCTACGCCAGCTCCGACCTCGGGGCCGACTCCGGTTCCCACGGCTCAGCCGACTCCTCAGCCGACGGTGACCCCGACTCCCAAACCGGTGCCAGGCGCTCCATCAGATGACCTGATTATTGGGGCATCCGCGGACGGGACTGTCCGCGACGGATCCTACGCAGATACCAACTACGGCGATGACAGCATCTTGACGGTCAAGAACAGCACTTCCGGATTTACGAGAGAAGCGCTCGTCCAGTTCGATTTCAGCCAGGTCAGCCTGGATGTGACGGACGCGGTCATTCGCCTTACGGTTGACACTGCGGGCGCTTCGGGGATCCAGCAGGAGGCTCACTTAGTTGGCAGCGCCTGGACCGAGAGCGCGTTGACCTGGAACACGCGTCCGTTGGAGTTGGATGAGGTTCTCGCCAGCTGGGTGGTGAATTCGAATGGGCAATCCTTTGAGATCGACGTGACCCAAGCCGTTCAAGATGCGATCAAAGACGGAACCAAAAAGGTCTCGATCCGGATTCTCGCGCCCGTGCCCGGCGGAAGCCCCGATGTGGTTCATTACGGCAGCTCCGAGCACGAGAATTCGCAGTTCAGGCCGACCTTGACCATTCGAGGGACCAGCCTCTTCGGAGGAGGATGCCGGATTTCGTCCAGGGC
>CAYNDM010000046.1:0-13678 GCA_964395265.1 uncultured Bacteriovoracaceae bacterium | reverse complement strand
CCACTTGCGGCATCCAGCCTGCTCAGATGCTCTTTCACCAGGGCGAGGCTGGCGAGCGCCGAGCCCACGAGCTTTCGGTTCTCTCCCAGGCGCGATGGGCCGTGAGGCGTGAGGAAAAACTCCTTCAGCACGTCCGGGATCGTCGCGGTCTCGACGTATTTCACGTACTTCAGGCCGACCTCGATGGCTCGCAGATCGGTTTCGGGCCCGCGATACGCCGTTTTGAGCCATTCCTTGAGGCTCGCATTCGCATCCATCCTGCGAATCAGGAAATGCGCTTCGTCCGTCAAGAGGTGGATTTCGGAGAACTCCCCCAGCGCCATGCCTTGCTCGAAGCCGGTGAGCTGAACGAGCTCCTTCAGCCGCAGCAGCTCAGCCAGCTTGGATTCGACCTCCGAGGAATACTCGACGAACTCGCGATCCTCCGAGAAATCCGCCGAGCTCACGATCGAACGGATGGTCTCGGCGCCGCTCGAGGTCCCGAAAACGAAACTTTCGTCCAGGCTGTCCTTGGAAGCATCGAAGAGAAAATCCACGACCTGCTCGGCGAACGACGAGACCTCGGGATCGAACTCTTCGCGAACCTGCGCGGCCCAGGCGTTCGCATCCAGTGCCGCGGAGAAATGGGTATCGATTCCCCGGTACTGCTGCCCGAAGAACCCACGCGCCTCGCCGTTCTCGAGAAAAGCGGTCACCTGATCGAGGTGATCAGCCCATTCGAGGAGTCTTTCGGCCATCTGGTACGGGGTTTCGCTCGAATGCTTCTTATCGTTCGGATTCAGCAGCAGATCCTTGTAGGCCTTGACGGCATCTTTGAACTCCGCCTTGAAAGAGCGGAACAGCCCGCCTGCCTGGAGGGCTTCGGCGATCGAACGGAGCCGGTCCGGATCCACATCGCTGTCCATTCGGAAATCACCTTCGAAGCGCTTGCGAGCCTCCGACGCCGGGCGCATCCGATCCTGCCAAGTTTGGATCCGGATTCGCTTGGAAGGGTCCAAGACCTGGCGATGCCTCCACGCGACGACGTGCGAGGGAATGCGCCCGATGCTGTCGACCATCTGAAATAACTGAAGCGCCTCGGACGGGTTGCGCGCGTGCGGAACGGAAGCCTTCTCGGCGAACTCCTCGAAGAACCGCATGACGCCTTTCAGGCGCGCAAGCCTCTGCCGATAAACGGCGATCTGCTGAGGCAGATCCGATGCCGGGAGCTTCGCGAGCTCGTTCCGCTTCACCAGCGAAGCCGCCTCGCCCAGCAGATCGAGATCCTCGCTCTTCACCTTCGCGCGCAAGCCTTCACGCAGGATATTGACGCAGCGGACCTCCCGGGCGAAGTCGAGAAGCACGCGTCGAGAAGCGGCGCGCGAGAGTTCCGGCACCACGCGCGCGTCCGGCAGGAGCTCTTCCCACGGAGGAGCGTCTCTCAACCAGAGCAACAGGCCTTCGATCTGATCCACGGATGCGCTTCGAAGAGCTTTCATGAAGAGGGGGAAGGATTGGACTTCCACCCAGAATTTGTTGATCTGTATCAACGCGAATCTCAAGGTCCTGGGAAGCGCCTCGAGTTCGCCGTCGGGGAGATCGGCACGGGCAAAATCCTTCCAGGGATGAATCTGCTGTGGTCGTTCCAAATCCATGAACTTCCTCTCCTCTTTAGTTTTGCATAAGACTATCTCCGCAACCCTCAGAACCTTCAAGGATTATTCTGATATTGCAACGCATCAACCATGAGAGGAATCAAAGCTTATGAGGCGAGATCGTGAAGTCGCATGACCAGGTCTCGCACTTCTTCGGGAGCCCGCGACCTCATTCTCTCCAGGATCGGGTTCAACTGAGGATGGGAACCCGCCAGTCGTTCGGCGTTTCTGAGACAGAGCGCCTTCGCGGAAAGCGCCCCCTCACTGCTTTGCACGCAGTTCTCAAGCTCTCCCATGAAATCTCGCGCGAAGACCGCCTCGACCCGGGCAATATCCATTTTCTCGCCCATGCGTTCGGCGAATCGAAGAAGAGAAGGCGGCGTGCGATGAGGGTCGTTCTCGATCTCCCGTCGAACCTGTTCGGTTCTCGGCGGCTCCAGTCTCCCAGGCGACTTGCCCTGTTCGGCTCTCCTTCCCTCCTCAGGCTCGCCCGCATGAGTGGGTTCGGACTGATGAGGCGACTCGCGCGTCTCCTTCCCTTTCCCCTCCGAGAGAGAGACAGCTGGATCTCCGGGATTCACGGCGTCGTCGCCCTTGACCCGTTCCCTGGACTGAGGCGTCACGCCCGAAGGCTGCCCGGCCGGCCTCAGCGCGTAATTCCAGATCAAAGCCAGAAGAGCCCCAAGCAATACCAGCCCCGCGGTGATTCGACCTGCGTGCGGTTTCATCCTGCGCCCTGCAACCCGCTACTGCTCATATCAGGATCCCCAAAATCGCCATCCAGCATGGCGTCGAGGACCAGAACCCGCGAAGCCGCGTCCGCTCCCGCCACCAGCGCGATCTGCCTCTCTCGCTCGCTGCACCCGGCGCACCCACGCGCGACCGTCGCGTAAAAAATCGCCTGCACCGCATAGGAGCCCCACGCATGCTCATCACAGGCGAAAAGCCCCTCATAAGGATGCCCTGGGGGGCAGGCCACGTGCAGGTGACCGCAGGAAAGCGAGCGAGGCAATTCGTTCTCGCGCACGCGCCGAAGATCAGCAAAACTCAGCCCGCCCGTGCAGTCGGAGTGCCGTGCCTCGTGAACATGGGTGCCGATCCGCTCGATCGGATCCAGACTCTCTGAGTACCCTTTCCCAAGCATGATGATCCCGACACGGGACGAGTCGACTCGAACCGCTCCCTTGTCGAACCTGAAATAGAGCTGTCGTCGGCTGCCGGCTTCGGCGTTCATCCAAAGCACCGTTCCCACGTTCGTCGCGACGATCATGGGATCCGCGCCGTCGTCCACTTCGTCGAATACCAGGCGCGGGCGCAGATCCGCCTCATAAGGGATGATGAAACCGAGTCTCTCATCCAAATAGGTAAGGACTCCATCTTGATCGGCGGCGCCGAAGATCTGCCCGAAGCGAAGGGACTGGCTCCCGTCGATGCCCAGCTTGTTCAGATGGATGAAGTCCGTATCGAGACGCTCGCGAAGCGCGGGATCCATCGATTCCTCAACGCGGATCTCCAGCACCAGCCCAGGTTCGTCCTGAGCGACGCGCAATCCAAAATTGCCCAGCGCCATATCGCCGTCTCCGCAGGACGTCAGCGCCAGGATCACGCCCCAGGGAAGGCACCACCCAGGCCTCCATCGACGATGCATGAACGCCTAAGGATGCACGGCCCGTTCCGGCCTGGCGCTTCCCGCTCATTCTGCCGGGGCGACGCTTACCGATGGGCAGCTCAACCCTCGGATCGGCGTCGATCACGCGTTGGCACTTGCCATCAGCGGGCGTTCACTCCCGAATCAGCTCCCGCGTCACGATTGAAGCGCAAGCCAATCCGAACGCGCCGGTCACGAAGCTCGCATTGCCAAGGATGATGTTTCGGCTATCGCAGTTGAAATAAGGATTATTGCCCTGAGGGCAGACGCAGCGAAAACCCTTGCCTCCGTCATAGGCAAGCTCCTCGGGAGCGGAGGCGGGCTCCACCGAATAGATGGCCTGGATGCCGAACGGTTCTTTAGACTCCTCAGAAGGAAAACCGTACTTCTCACGAAGGATGCGCCGAATACTGCGAGCTAGCGGATCCATCTCGGTCTGCGCGAGGTCAGAGGAGCGGATCTGGGTCGGATCCAGTTTTCCGGCCGAGCCGGTGCTGCAGACCACGGGGATCTCTTCTTTCCTGCAATACCAAAGCAGGTGGCATTTGGCCGTGACGTTGTCGATCGCATCGACGACGAAATCGGGTCGGCGGGCGAAGATCTCCTCGCAATGGGCGGCGTTGTAGAATTTCGGGATCGAGCGGAGCTTGGCCTGAGGATTGATCTTCTTGAGCCGCTCCGCCATGACATCCGCTTTCTTTTGGCCGACCAGCCCCTGAAGCGAATGCAGCTGACGATTGAAATTGGTGATGCAGATCTCATCGAAGTCCACGAGCGTAAGCTCTCCCACCCCGGAGCGGGCCAAGGACTCGGCGGCGAAGGAACCTACCCCGCCCAGGCCGATGATCATCACATGCGAATTCATCAGGCGCTTCATCTTCTGATCGCCGATCAATCGGCCCATTCGATCAAAGCGCCGGTGCAACTTATAGTTCTCGAGCTCGCTCGGGGTCATCTCCTGGTCCGAAGTGATGGCGCTCATGGTGCTTACCTCCCGTTCCTGCCTAAAGCGGTTTCCTCTCAGTGCTCCTCTTCGACTCAGCGCTCCTCTTCGACGCCGAAGAGGCGAGCCAAGGCACGCGAGCTTCGCTCGAGGAGCTGTTCGGCACTTTCGCCCTTGGCTCGCTTCTCAGCAACCACTCGCGCGATCCTGATCAAGCTCGCGGGCTCGTTGAGCTGTTCCGCCCATCCCTCGGGTGGCTGATCCGGCGCGTCCGTTTCGAGCACGAGCTTTTCAGAGGGGACGGATCTTAGCGCATTCTTGAGCGAATGGTAACCCTCTCGTGTCACCGCGCCACCCACGGAAATGAAAAGCCCCATCTTGAGATAAACCTTCGATATCTCGGCGCTCCCGCTGAACCCATGAACCAGGCCGCCTGCCCGCGGAGGGCCGATCTCCTGGAGCAGGCGAACGGCCTCCCCGTGCGCTCGCACCAGATGAAGCACCACCGGCAAATCCAGCTCCCGAGCCAGCATGAGCTGCTTCCGAAAGGCCTCGATCTGCCGCTCCCGCGAGTCCTTGAACCGCGGGCTGAAATCGAGGCCGATCTCTCCCACGCCGCGAGCCCCGGCGACCCAGTCGCGGAGCTCCTCAAGGGCGCCGCGGACCTCCTGCTGAGAACGCCGAGCCACCCACCAAGGATGAACCCCGTAACACAGCAAGACCCCGGCACCGTACTGATCGGAGATCGCGCGCTGTCTTGCCCAACCCTCGGGCCAAACCCCGCAGCAAAGCCACTTGCGGACTCCCACCGCTTCCGATCGAGCGATCACTTGCGAAAGCATCCCCTCGTATCGGGGATCTTCCAGATGCGTGTGTCCGTCGATGTAACTCGCCAAGCATCCCTCCCGGCTCTCAGAGAATTTTACCGGGATTGAGCAGGCCCTGGGGATCGAAGACCCGCTTGATTCCTCGAAGCAGCTCGATCTCGAGCTGCGGGCGCGAATACGGGAGCGCGGCCTTCTTGAGAAGCCCGATCCCATGTTCCGCCGAAACGCTCCCCTTGAACCGGCGAATGAACTCGAAGAGTGCGGAGTCGGAGACCTTGCAACGGGCCAGGAAGGCGGCAGCATCCATTGTCTCCGGCTTTCGGATGAAGATGTGGAGATTTCCGTCGCCGATATGCCCGAAAATAAACACTTCGAACTCCGGGTAGTCGCGGGCGTACTTCTGGGCGATCTGTTTCGAGAATTCAGGCAGATCCGAAATCGGCACCGAGACGTCGTGCTGGTGCGCCATCCCGCGCGCCAGGACGCTTTCGGCCACTCCTTCGCGGATCTTCCAGAGCTCCGAAGCTTCCCGCGAGGATTGAGCCAGAACTCCGTCATGAACGAGACCGGTTTCGAACGTCTCGCTCAGCCAGGACTCCAGCTGCTCGCGATCCGAGGCGGGGTCCTCCGTCTCGAGCAGCACGAACGCGCCGCCTTCGGGCTTGACCGGCGCGGGAAGGCGAAAGAACGAGAGCGCGGACTGGTAGCACTCCAGGCTCAGGCACTCGAATGCCGAAAGCCGCGAAAGCGCCTTCCGCGCCGAAGCGAAGAGACGGATCACCGCGGCCATGTCCTCGACCGCGAAGAAGCAGACCTGGGTCTCGCGAACGAGCGGAGCCAGCTTCAGCGTGGCCTCGGTCACGACCCCAAGCGTTCCCTCCGAGCCAATGACGAGCTGACGAAGATCGTATCCCGTATTGTTCTTCTCGAGGTCCCCGTTCAGCTCCAAGATCTCGCCGGACATGGTGACCAACTGGATCGAAAGAACCCAATTGCGGGTCGATCCGTAACGAAGCACGCGCACTCCGCCGGCGTTCGTCGAGAGGTTCCCGCCGACCTGGCTGGATCCTTTCGACGCGAAATCCACGGGCCAGGTCAATCCGAAAGGCGCGCAATGTTCGTGCACGGCTTGAGTCACCGCGCCCGCCTGCACCCGCACGGTCTGAGCGGCGATATCCACCGCGTCCATGCGATTCATCTTTTCGAGACTCAGAACCAGCTCGCCCTGGGCCGCCACCGCTCCACCCGAGAGACCGGTGCGCCCGCCTGATGGGACCACGGCGACTCGGTGCTTCGAGCAAAGCTTCAGCAAATCTGCGACGTCTCGAGTGGATCTGGGAAAAGCAATGGCCAGGGGACGGGGCTCCAGGACCCCGCTCCAATCGCGGCCGTAGATCTGGAGGTCCTGTGGATCGCGATTCAGGATCCCCCACCCGAAGACGGCTTCGACATCGGCAAAGAAGGTCTCGACCTCAGGCCTCTGCGACATGAGTGAACTATTTCAGAATGGCCGAGGAAAGACAAGCGGCCCCTCCGGCCCTCAGCCGGCGAGAGGACCGATGCGAATCAGCCTCAAAGCGGGCGCGCCGCTCAGCCGGCTAAGCTCGAGATCGAGCGCGAACTCCACCACCCAGTCGTTGTGTCCCTCGGAGTCCACCAGGATCTGCTGGACCTTCTTGAAGCGAGGAAAGTCGTCGTCGACGATGCTCAGGTGGCGGGCGGAACGGGCATCCTGGGTCAGGGCCAACGCTCCATGCTCCCGTTCGTGCTCTTCCATGAGGAGACGAACGCGATCGGCAGTCCATTCATCGGCTTCGAACTCGCCGCTCCCACTCCGGTCTCTCTCGCTCCCAGTGCTGGCGATCGCCTCTTCCCGCTGCAAGAGCTCCAGCGCTCCTTCGTAGTCCCGTCGAGCCAGCGCCCGAACGAAGCGAAACGACTCATTGCGCACCAGGATGCCAAAGGCCTTGGCATTGCGGGTGACGTCGTCTCCGCCATCCAGTTCCCCTCCCGGCTCCTGTTCTGACTCCTCGAGAAGCCTCTGTCTGCCCGGATCGCGAAGCCGCTCCCACTCATCCAGCAAGCTCGAGTCGACCTGGCGGATCATATTCCTGAGATACACGATGATCGCCTCCAGCTCCTCGTTCCTCGCGGCGAGAGGCACGCTCTGCACTAAGGCCTTGTAGACCTCCGAGAGGTAGCGCATCAGGAGCCCCTCGACCCGCTCCAATCCATACTCGCGAACGTACTCCCCGAAAGTGTGCAGCTGCTCGACCATCTCGCGCGCGATCGACTTGGGCCTAATATTCTCCCCTCCGACCCAAGGGTGGCTCTCGGCGAACGCGTTGAAGGTCTGGTAGATGAACTCGCGCCGCGGCTTCGGATACTCGAGCTTCTCAAGCTCCTCGATTCGCTCGTCGTACTCGACTCCGGCGGCTTTCATCTCGTTCATCTTCTCGGACTTGATGCGGTCCAGCTGCCGGCGCAGGATCAGATCCGGGTTCTCCGCAATGGATTCGACCAGGGTCAGCACATCGAGAGCGTAGTCAGGATCCTCGCGGTCCAGCAGCTTCAAGGTATCGATCAGATAAAGCGCCAACGCATGATTGAGCGAGAAGTCCTCCTGCAGGTCCACATGCAGTCTCAACGGATTCAGCTCGATGATCTTGCGCTCGACCAGTGAGCGAAAGAGCTGAAAAGCCTCTTTCCTCAGGGACTTCTTCCTGACCGGGGCCTCGTGGCAATCCCGGATGAGCTTGCGCATGGCGCGACATCCGTCCTCGCCTTCCCTTCCGAGAACCTGAAGCAGCATCCCGTGTGTCACCCTGAAGCGCGATTGAAGCGCCTCCGGCGGAGACTTGACCAGCTTCTCGAAGGTGTCGCGGTTCCACGCGACATATCCTTTTTCAGGGGGCTTGCGCTTGACGATCTTCTTGAGCTTCTTGGGGTCTCCTGCCGACTTTTGCTCCATTCGCAGATTCTCGACGACGTGGGCGGGCGCCTGCGCGATCACCCATCCCTGCGAATCGTATCCTTTGCGGCCGGCACGCCCGGCGATCTGTTGGAAATCCCGCACGCTCAGGATCGAGGTTCGATCGCCGTCGTACTTGCAGAGCTGGGTGAACACGACCGTGCGGATGGGAACGTTCACGCCGACGCCGAGCGTGTCCGTGCCGCAGATCAGCTTCAACATCCCCTTTTGCGCCAGCTTCTCCACCAGGATCCGGTAGCGAGGAAGCAGTCCCGCATGATGAAGGCCGATTCCGTGCTTGAGGAGCTTCTGGATCTCCTTGCCGTACGGGCTGGAGAATTTCACTCCACGCAGTTCGTCGGCGATCGCCCTTTTCTCCTCTTTGGAGCAGAAGTCGATGCTGAGGAAATTCTGGGCCTCCTCGGCGCATTGTCTCTGGGTGAAGTTGACCAGGTACACGGGAGCCCTCCCGTTGCGGAGCAGCCTCTCGACCGTCTCATGGAGCGGGCTTTCGGAGTACTCGAACTCGAGCGGCACGGGGCGCTGATCTGATCGAACGACACTCGTGGGCAGGCCCGTGAGGCGGGTCAGCTCCTTTTCGAAAAAATCAGTATCCCCCAGCGTGGCTGACATCAGAAGAAAGCGCGCTTTGGACAGGATGAGAAGAGGAATCTGCCAGGCCACGCCACGGTCCCGATCCGAGTAATAGTGGAACTCATCCATGATGACGTCGTCCACTGGAGCCTCCGCGCCCAGACGAAGCGCATCGTTCGAAAGGATCTCAGCGGTGCAACACAGAATCGGCGCCCCCGGGTTCACCGATCCATCACCAGTGACCATCCCGACGTTTTCGGGCCCGAATTCACGGCAAAGCGTCAGGAACTTTTCGTTGACCAGAGCTTTGATGGGACAGGTGTAAACCGAGCGCCTGCCGCGGGCCAACGAGTGAAAATGCAGAGCCGAAGCAACCAGGGACTTTCCGGAACCGGTCGGAGTGTTCAGGATGAGATTCTTTCCTTCGTAAAGCTCCAAAAGCGCTTCTTCTTGAGCAGGATAGAGCTCGAGCCCCTTTTCGTGCGCATATTCGAGGAATCGCGTCAGAAGATCTCCCGAATCCACCGGGTTTCCTGGCGCAGGCAGTCGTCCGAGCAGCGGCCAATTCATGAGCTTCGATTACCTTGTCCGACGCATCGAATACAAGGACGCTCCCGCAAAAAGCTCAATTCCAGATGCTCTGCGTGATCGAAGATTCTTCGAGCTGCTTGAATCTATAGGGTTGACCGAACAGCCTTCATCGGAAAGACTCGCTCGCATGAAACCTGTGTTCCTCGGCTTGTTGGCATTCCTGCTTTCTCTCCCAAATGACGCGACGGCTGACGCCAAGCTCATCTTCTTGGGGGATATGGCGGTCGAACGTGAGGCGCTCTCCTTTCCTTCCGGCGATGTGGCCTCGCTTGGCGCCGTGATGCTCAAGGTGCAGTTTTGGGAAGACGGGGTCCTCCCGCTCGGGTTCGCCAAGGACATCCCAGACGAGAAGCGGGCGCAGCTCCTGGCCGCTTGCGCCGAATGGAGTCGTGTCGCGGCCGTGCGGGGCCTTGGAGGGTGCTACAAAGGACGAAGCCTCGCAGTCACCCAGAACCTGGGCGACTGCTGGTCTTTGGCCGGGATGGGAGCCAACATCGGCACTCTCAAACGGCGGATGAACCTCGGCAAGCAATGCTGGTCCCGTCGGACTCTCCTTCACGAGCTCGGGCATGCTTTCGGCCTGATTCACGAGCATCAGCGGCCGGACCGCGACCACTATATCGAGATTCTGGAGGAAAACGTGGAAGGAGGCTTCCTCGGCCTTCAGCTCAAAGTCAACTTCGACAAGCAGGGCTCCGAGCAGAAGACGGACTACGATTTTCACTCGATCATGCACTATGGGAGAAAGGCGTTCTCGAAGAACGGCAAGGACACGATCCTTCCCAAGCCGCAGTACGGCGAGTACGCCGACGTCATCGGAAGAGCCAACGGTATCTCGCGGCTAGACGCGGAGCTCATGGCGCAGATCTACGGAACCCCGAAGCGCCCTTAGTCATTCGTCGAAATCCGAATCCAAACGCCGGCTTTTCGCGCCGGACCGGGTCTCGTAGCCCATCCCTTGCATTGCTTGTCCATCTGGAAGGCAGAAAGCAGTGCGCACTCACCTAAATCGGCGCGTCAAAACCGCTGAACCAATCGAAGGAGAGTTTCATGTCACGTTTTCATAGAATCGGATTTCTTTCCGGCCTCGCGCTTCTGGCCACGATTAGCGGAGCACCCGAAGCGCGCTCTGAGGTGACGAGCCAGGGAGGCTATGCGGGCATCTATCTCGGCATAGCGCGCCCCAGTCTCGAGGGATACGACGACGTCAACTTGGGCTATGGCTTGAGCGCGGGCCTGAAGTTTCACGAGGAGTACAGCGCAGGCTTGTACTTTCTGACCTCGACCTCGGAGGCGAGCTTCGGCGCGACAGCCTCCTTGCCTGCGACCGTCGTCGAGAACCGCGTCTCCTTCTACGGCGTCGAGGGCGACTATCACTTTCTGGGCACCCTCGAAGGCCTGAGAGCCGGGGTCCGGGTCGGGCTGTCGACGAAGGCGACAACCACCTCGCCTCAGGGCGTGGCCTCCGTCTCCCAGTCGGACACCGATTTCGCTTTGGGCCCTCAGCTCGGCTACGATTTCATGATTTCGGAACAGATCTCGGTCGGGGGAGAGGCCAATATCTTCTTCGTCCTGGGAGGCGACTCCTTCAACGTGATCCACGCGCTGGGAACGGCGAAATTCCATTTCTAAGCGGTGAAGCGGTCAGCGGCGAGCCGGTAAACATTGGGCCCGGGCTTTCCGGGGACGCTACGGGCCCGGCTCCCGATGCGCCTGCATCCAAAGCCTTCGATGAAAGGACGTCACGGTCGGGTCGGCCTGGATCGAGGCGGGCGACCAATCGCTGACGAAAAGCCCTTCGGAGGATCGGGCCCGGCTGAGGGCTACGTAAGCCTGGCCGGGCTCCCAAAGCGATTTCAGATCCACGACGACTCGATCCAAAGTCATCCCCTGGGACTTGTGGATGGTCGTCGCGTAAGCCAGATTCACCGGGAAGTTCCGGGCGGCGGCCACCTCGTTTCCCTCGGCATCCAGAAGCGTGAACGACGTCGGGTCGAGCTCCACTTCATACCCTTCATGCAGCTGGATCCTCAGACGCTCCCTTCGGATCTCCCGGACATGACCAAGGCTCCCGTTCACCCACCGCCCCCGCGGATCGTTCTGGCGGATCATCACCAGCGCGCCCTCCTTCAAGTGGATCACATCAGGGATCGGCGCGAAGCGCTTCAGATCCTCGACGGCCTTCTCGGCCCCCGAGTAGACGCTCTGGAACGAATGGAGCTCCCCCTCGACCGACTCGAGCTTCTTTCGGTTGTAATCATCCGTAGTATCCCGATGAGCGAAAAGCCGGGTCGTGGCCCCGTCCTCCTGACCACTCGACCTTCTCTCATCCAGAAAGCGCGCCACCGCGGGGGTGAGCCGACCCTTCCGAACATGATTCAAGGCTTCGAGGAACCGGGAGTCGGTCGTGCGCATGATTGTCTTGAGAATCGCGGGAACGAACTCCGTCCTGGCCCACGACTCGTCCTGAAATGCCCAGTCCTTGCTCCTTCCCCGCTGCGAGACAGGAGGAAGCTGCCCGAAATCCCCGACAGCTACGACCCGAAGGCCACCCCAGGGGCGAGGGCTGTCGCGCGCGGACCGACTGATCGCCTCGGCTGCTTTGAGCGTCTGGCCACTGAGCATGGAGATCTCATCCACCACGATGGCTTTGGTTTTCCGGATCCTGTTCGTCACGCGGCGATTCTTCAAGGCGCGCTCGATCGTCGCTTCGCATCCTCCCTGCAGGATCCCGAGTCCGAAGAAACTGTGAAAAGTGCGGCCCCCGACCAGAATCGCGGCCGACCCCGTACTGGCCAGCACCGGCACTTCCTTGGGGTCCTGGGAAGCGAGCCAACGGCGGATCAGGAAGCTCTTCCCGCTCCCGGCAACTCCCGTCACGAAGACGTTTCGGTCGCTATCGAGCAACTCCATCGCCCGCGCCTGACAGGAGTTGAGCGGGACGAGGCGCCCATTCGCCGCTTGCGCTGCGTCCGAGCCCTGAAAGAGATCGCCAGTGGCCATTCCCTGGGATTACCCCGCGCAGCCCCGATCAAGCAATAGCCCCTCGAGCCAGCAGTCCGGATTTTCGAAGCCCGAACCTTTCCAGAGCGAGACAGACGCGTTCAGGCAGATCCTCCCTGAGCACCTGCTCATCGCAGAGAATGGCCGCGCGCTCGAGGGCGTTCTTGAGCTCGCGGATATTGCCTGGCCAGCCGTAACTCACGATCGCGGAGCGAGCCTCTTCGGAAAACGGGCGAGGCTCGCGTCCCAACCGCTCGAAGGCCTGCTGAAGGAACAGCTCCGCGAAGTCCATCAGGTCCTCGCCTCTCTCACGCAGGGGGGCCATGTTCAACTCGATCACGTTCAGCCGGAAATACAGGTCTTCGCGAAACCGGCCCTCTCGCACCTCTTTCTCAAGATCCTTGTTGGTGGCCGCGATGACCCGCACGTCGGCTCGGATGGTTTTGGTGTCGCCCACGCGCTCGAACTCCCGATCCTGAAGAAAGCGAAGCAACTTGGTTTGAACGCTGGGCGAGATGTCCCCGATCTCGTCCAGGAAGACCGTCCCACCCTCAGCCGCCCGCAGGCGGCCCACCTTGTCCCTGATCGCGCCGGTGAATGAGCCCCGCACATGTCCGAAGAGCTCGCTTTCGAGCAGATTCTCGGAGAGCGTCGCGCAATTCACGACGCCGAAAGGACCTTGGCGGCGCGCACTGCCCTCGTGGAGGAGCTTCGCCAGATGGGTTTTTCCCGTGCCGCTCTCGCCCGTGATCAGCACGGTCGAGTCCGTAGCCGCCACCTTCTGCGCGGTGGAAATCAGCCTACGCATTCGCGCGTTCTTGCTGGCGATGCTCGACGGCAAGGTCAGGAACTCGATCTGTTCCTTGAGCCTGGAGTTCTCCCACTCGAGCTGACGAAAACGACTGATCTTCTCGACGAGGTGCTCGATCCTGCCCAGCGTGAACGGCTTGAGGAGATAATCGAAGGCGCCCAATCGGATCGCCGAGACCGCGGTGTCGATCGAGCCCTGCGCGGTCATCAGCACGGGGGTGATGCTCGGAAAATATCGTCGCACCTTCTGCAGAAGCTCGATCCCGGTCATTTCCTGCATGTAAAGATCAGTCAGCAGGATCTCGGGCGTCCAGGCGCCCAGGCATTCCAGAGCGGCCCGCGGGGAGGATGCCACTCGAACCTCATGGCCCAGCCCTTCGAAAGCGTCCTGAAGAGCACTCAAGATATCGTGCTCGTCGTCGACCAACAGAATCCTCATCCTGCTCATCTTCATCTCCCATCGTCATCGGTGAATCACTGGATCGGTGAGCCTCTGAAACCACTTGAAGCACCGCCTCTGCAGACCGCCGGCGAATAGGCAAAATCTCTGCCAATCCGCCCCTTAGGGAGAATCCCCAAGAAGTTCAAGCGATTCGCGCAAAACTCGAGCCGTAGATGTGTCCGTCAGGGCTCTGACGCCGGGGTGCCCGAGTCCCA
>CAYNDM010000045.1:0-13699 GCA_964395265.1 uncultured Bacteriovoracaceae bacterium | reverse complement strand
TCAGGCAGCTGGACCTCGCTCGGAGCGCCGAAGATGAGCACCGTCACGGCTTCAGGGGGCGAGGAGCCTTCGGGCAGAGTGGCGAGGCGATCTTCGGGGTTTTCAGGCGTGCTCGCGAAAGAGGCGAGCAACTGAGGCAGTGTGACGCTTTGGCGGTAACTCACTTCGCCGTCGGAATCGCTCTGAGGGAACTCTCCGGCATTCCTGTCGCTCAGATCCGAATCGAGAACCACGAGGATCTCACCGGCGGCTTCGATCGCCTCGGTGGCAGAGATGAACCCATCGCCGTTCAGGTCGTCCTCTTGAGTCGGGCACCGCGAACCCACGTGAACCTGCTGCAGATGGGAAGCGCCAGGAGAGAGACCTTGAGCATGCAGGTCCACTTGGATGTTATCTCCATCACGGAGCACCCGTACGCTGCCCGTGGCCAGAGAGTTGTTCACCGGTGTCAATGGGGCGAAGTAGATCTCGAGCGTGGGAGAGTCCGATAGACTCGAGGACGGCGAGGGGCTCGGGGCCGCGTCCGGGCTTGGCGACGGCGCGGGTTGTTCCTGCGCGAGGGAAAACGAAGTGGCGCAAACCAGAGACAGGACGCTGGCTGAAATGAGTGCTTTCATGCGGTAGATCCTTTCGTTTTAAATGGAGTCCACCTTAGAGGTGCAACCCGCGTGCGCTGGGCATGGTCGATTGCCGAAGGTGAGGAGTGGCGGGTCGCTGACTAATTCACGGCGTGAGCCTTGGCGGTTTGACCGCAGGCGGGGCAGAGCACCGTGAACTCAGGCTCGAATGCGGTGCTGACGTAAGGACGGAGGAGCTGCGAGGTTTTGCACGAGGGGCAGTGGGATTCGACGTGTTCGAATGAAGTGGTTTCGCACCAGTATTTCAAGTGGAGGAAGGGTCCCAGGAACAGAAAGAGGAAGCCCAGGACCACCGAGCCCCAGAGCAAGAAGGCAAAGGGCTCGATCACCGCGAACGGAAGGATGACGAGGAGACAGGCGCCTACGATCCGTGCGGATCGTTTCAGGCCGCGCCAAAACCGCTTGCCCGCGGTCCAGGTTTGAACCCGGGCTGTTCCTGGGTACACTTCGCCCGAGGACCCAAGAATCAGGACCTTTCGGGTCGTGAAAATTCGTCCATCCGGCGGAGCGGGGCCATTCGGCATAAGCCAATCATCGCAGATTTCACGCAGCTTCGCCGTAAGATTTCGGAGAGCGCTTCTTCTCGAGGGAGGAGTGCAGAGCCAATCCCGCCAGCCCGAGGAACGACAAAACCCACCATCCTCGGTATCGGATCCATTGAAACTGCCAGCTCCAGTCCTTGGCACGCCGGCTGAACCGACCCTTAGCCCCGGGATCTCCGGGAATGGGATGAAAAAGGTTGTCGGGACGGTTCGGATTTTCGGGCTCCGGCAGCTGCTGGAACCCGTAACCTTTTCTCGCGAGATAATGATCGGCGAGTCCAGGGACGATTTTGTCCGCCAGAATCGCCTTTACGGCGGAGAGTCCGACCGTGATTTCGCGCCTGGGATGACGGGAGGCCCAGTGGATCGCGCGCGCCGCGACCTCGGGTTGGAAAATGGGGGAAATCGGCTGAGGCTTCTTGGGAAGCTTGGATCGGACCCAGCCGAACTGAGGCGTATTGACGGCGGGTAGGTGCACGAGGGTGACTTTAACCTGACTCCGGTCATGAAGGAGCTCGGAGCGCAGCGATTCCGTGAATCCCAGGATGGCATGCTTGGCCCCGCAATACGCGGATTGAAGCGGGATCGACCGGTAGGCGAGAGCGGAGCTGACTTGAACGATGACGCCGTGGTTGCGCTTGAGCATTCTCTTCAAGGCACAGAGCGTGCCGTAGACATAGCCCAGATAGGTCACCTCCGTGACGCGCTTGTATTCCTGCCAGGTCATCTGCTTGACGGGAGCGAACACAGAGGTCATCGCGTTGTTGATCCAAACGTCGATCGGACCCCAGCAGTCTTCGATCCGCGCGGCGGCGCGCTCCAAGGCTTCAGCGTCCGCGACATCCAATGGGAGAACCAGGGCCTCTCCCCCCAAGTCCTCGACCTCGCGGCGTGTGGAATCAAGCGCCTGATGACCTCGGGCGATGAGCGCGATTCGAGCGCCTTCGCGAGCGAACTCACGAACTGTGGCTCGCCCCACTCCTGCCGAGGCGCCGGTGATGACGACGGTCTGTTTGGGGCTCATGCCCCAATCCTCATGCAAAAAGGGTGTGGTCGGCGGGTGAGATCTGGAACAAGGCATGCTTTCTTCGGTCCGGTAAGGAGCTTTGCGATGCCGAAGAAGCCAAGAAACCAGGGAGTGGCCAATCGAAAAGAAGCCAGGAGCCAGCTCAATGAAGTGCTGCAGCAGTCCAGTCCCGGCAACCGAAGCGCTAGTGATCGCGTGACCCAGCACGGGAACCCCGATCTGGCGGAAGGGGATCTCGAGAGAATCGAAGAGGCGCTGAGAAACGCGGCTAAGGACCAACCTTCCGAGAAGGCAGCCTGAGTATCGGCAGGAAATTCGTTTATGATACTGATTATCAGTATTGATTAAAGGGATGCGAGCTGCTATTCAGGAATCCTGGATCGCATCCGCTTCTGCCAGTCGCGTCGGCAGGTCCCATGAAGGCGGATGACTGAAGCCGCGGAATCCACGACGGAAGAGTACGCTTCCCAAGTACTTTCACGTCTTTTCATCGTTGGACGGTTCCAGTCGTCGTGGATTCCGTGAGCCTCTCAGCTACATAGGCTCTGAAGGCTTCCTGGGATTCCCACGACTCGAACGCCCGCTTTGGAATCAGAGTCGGCAATGGGCTGCTCGCGTAGATGAACCAAAACTCCGAATTTTCCGCTGTCCTGACGATCTGGTCCCAAGCGCTGAAGTATTTCTTCCCCCCGCTCTCCAGGGCCAAGCCGCTTCGATTCGCGGTCAGCACATGCTCCATCCCATGCCGCGGATCCCGGCGGTAGAGATGCATAGGGAGTTTCCAGTAAGCGTAGATGCTCCAAGCGATCACCGCGACCCAGATTCCCAGAAAGAGAGAAGAGGCCCATCCTGTCGGCCCCAGCACTTGTGCCTGAAGCCCCGCGATCATCAGGGCGAAACTGATTAGGATGAAGTTTTTCGCGGTCAAAAACGAACGCCTGAGATGGTGCCGGTGCGCGCGGCTGAACTCCTCTTGTGAAAGCGTGAAACGGGCTTGAAGCTCATTTTGGGACATGAATAGGGCTATTAGCACGCTTTCCAGGGGCAGAGACCGAAGAAATCGAAAACACGGTGCCAAGGGCCTCTCCAGGGGGAGCGCAAACGCAACGAAGGAGCCTCAAGCTCGAGGCATTGGGCTTTGAGCAGGAGCTGGTTCAGTTTGAGGCGCTCGCGAAAAAGCCGGTCGTATTTCGGATCGCCGTATAGCCGATCCCCGATGATCGGATGGGAGAGGCGAGCCAGGTGCCGGCGGATCTGGTGCCGCCGGCCGGAGACAGGCTCCACTTCGAGCAGAGAAAAACGAGCGCTCTCGAACGGCCCGATGGGCACCCTCATTTCAGTTCTTGCCAAGGTTCTGTACCGGGTCAGGGCTTCGTGCTCGATGCCGGTCTCAGCGTCGCGCAAGGGCCGGTCGATCTCGTCCCAGTCTCGGCTCCAACCGCGAACGACGCAGTAATAGGTTTTTCTGGCTTTGCGCCGGACGAACTGAAGCTGGAGCTCGCCAGCCATCTCCCGATCGAGCGCGAAGAGGAGAACGCCCGAGGTCGCCACATCCAGTCGATGGACGGGAAAAACGGGACACTCAAGCTGGTCCGACAGCAGTCGGACACAGTTGAGAGTGCCGGGAATCCGGTGGCGGCGGTCCTCGGGAGGGTGGACATGGAAACCGGCAGGCTTGTCGACGGCGACCCAGCGCGGGTTTCGGTGCAGGATTCTCAGGCTCACGAAACCGGATTACCACCGCGTTCTGGCGAAATCCAGGTTCGCGGCGGCGCGCCTAAGAGACTGGTTTGCCGTTTGCAGCGCCTGAACGCCGGAAAAGGAAGATGCCATGAAAAGCCGAATCCGGAACGACGCTTCACCCAGGAACAAGCAGCAGGAGCTCATCGACGAGATCACGGGGCGCGTCGATGAGCTCGTGAACACGTATTCTCTGGAAAGCTTTCTTGGGGCCCTGGTGGCGGGATTCGCCGCTCGAGACGAGCGGCAGAGCCAGGCCAGAGGACTCAGGCCGCCGCGCTGCTGATCGAGCGCCGCTCTTCTTCGATCCTCGCTCCGAGCTCGTCCAGCTCATCTGAATCGATCAGCTCCTCGACCTTCGGAAAGAGATCCGATTCCTCGTCCTCGACATGCCCTTCGACCGCGTCGACGAGCTCCTCGAGCTTATCGTCAAACTCCCTTTCCTCGCTGATGTCGTCCAGCTCCTGGATCAGCTCGCGGATCTCATGGTGGTCCTCGTACGATTCGTCGATCAGGTCGCTGATTTCGTCGAACTCGGCGCATCGTGGGTAAAAGAGGTTCTCCTCGAGTTGGGTGTGTAAATCGAGCTCCTGTCGGAGTTCCTGAAAAAGCTCTCTTTTCTCGGAGAAATCGTTGGCATCCTGGAGCTGTTCGAAGAGGGCGCTGATCCGGTTATGATCTTCCTTGAGCAGTTGAAGTGCATTCATTGTGTGATGTCTCCTTGCTTCCTCTCGCGCACTTGCAACCCAGAGGCCAACCATCGCGGATGCGAAGGACCGCAAGCCAAGACGCTCGTGCTGTTGAAGAAGATGGAGAATCGAATCGGGGCAAGCGTCAAAAAAATTGGGGTACAGTGCGCAAAAACAGAAAGCACTCCAAGAAAAAAACGCGTTTTATGCGCCTGGTCTTCATTTTGGCACTCCCCGACCAAAATATTTTGCGTTTATCCTGGTACAGTATAAAAAATGAACGCTGAAAAGGCTTCCACACTCAGAATCTTGAAAGAAGGGATCGGTAGGCACGTCTCCGTGCTCGAGGCTAAGGGAGGCGACGCGTGCCATGAGGTTCGCGCGTTTCTGCCCGGATATTCCGAGGAGAGCGTCATTCCGGTCCTTTTTCTGCTCACCAGCCTGGCTTTTCTCGAGGCGACTCCGGGTCAACGAAACGATGCATTGGACGAGGACGAAGAGGAGACGGAGTTCAACGAGGTGGATGGCTGGACTCCCGCCGACTTTCTCTCTCACCTGAAGTTCGAGGATGGGCGGCTTCAGATTTGCCTGGGCCGGGTTCGCGGCCGTTCGGTCTTCACCGAGCTTTCAGTGTTTCCCGAAGGCGAGCTCCTCATTCGCACTTTCGGACGCGGCCAGTCCGCGATCCGGTGGCTGGCTTATGTGCAGGGCCGCACGCACCTTCAAAAGATCTGAATCAAGAAATTGAAAGCGGCGCGAAAGCGCGCAAGGTTCATTCCGTCGCAGCCGGCGCGGCATCCGGCGTTGGCTTGACGTGCTTCCATGCGTCCACGAAGCGCTCGACCGAAAGCGACAGGGGCTGAGGAACCCGGGCACCCGCCGCTTCCATGGCTTTCCAGAGCTCCGCGGCTTGCCCGATATTCCAAAGGCCCTTCTCTTCAAGAGAGGTCCCGTGAGCGCAGCCCGGAGGAAGATGAGGAAGTCCTCCATTATAGTCCGATCCCAATCCGATGGAGGAGGGTCCGACGATTTGCGCGATCTCGTTGTACTGCGCCACCAGGGCGGAAAGCCCTGCGGGGCAGGGCGAATCGGCGGGCAGCTCCGTGCCATCGAGCATTTCCTGGCTTGGCATCACGCCTACGATGCCTCCGGTATCCGCGACTGCCTGAAGCTGCTCAGCCGTGATGGCGCGCTCGGCGCGGTGGTATTTTCGAAGCACGGTGTGGGTGTAGAGCAGGGGATGTCCCGCGCTTTTCATCAGAGGGACGATCTTCTCCTGGGATTGATCCGAAGCATGGGCCAGGTCGATCCAGACGCCACGGCGGATCAATTGTTTCGCCAGTTCCTCCCCTTCGATCGTCAGGCCTCGGTCGTTGGTGAGCACGCCGTTTTCGCGACGATCGAAGAGTTGGGTGAGGAAACCCCAAGGGTTGGCGAACGCGCGGAATCCCCGAAGAAAGGCGACGCCTCCGAAATGATCATCGACCAGGTGAAGCAGGGTGACGATCCGGATGCCGCGCTGATCGACGAATTCCCGGAGATCTTCTTCGGACTCGATGATACCCGAGGCTCCCTCGAGCGCAAGGACGAGGACCCGCTTGCCTTGCGCAAGGGCTTTCTCGGCTTCCTCGCCGTCGCGAGCGATGATCCACTCGGGATTCTCCTTCACGAAACGCTCGGCCTGATCGATCTGCCTGCGAACCGAGTCCCGAACCGACAGCGTCAGGAACGGATGCACGTAAAGAGTGGCGACCAGTACCTGGATCCCCGAATCCCGGACGGAAGCCGGATTCGCCTTGGAGCGAAACCGGTCCTTCCAGCTCGTGGCGTGCAGCTCATCGAAGAAGCCGCCAGAAAAGAGCCAGCTCATCCCTTCCTTCATGAAGAGGTGGGCATGCAGCTCGACCGAGGCATAGGAGGCCTTGGGCGCTCCCGCAAGGCCCATCACCCAGGCGGATATGAAGATCGAAAGAATCGAAACGGAGCTTTTTCTCATCTTCGGCACCTACTTCGAGCTAGCCCGCGTAAGGCGATCCTCGATCGCGTGGCCGAGACCCTCGCGGCTCGGAGAGGGCTCGCAGAAAATCACTTCGACATCGCTCTCGTCCATTCGCCTGAGCGTGGTAAAAAGGTTTCGAGCGGACTCGTCGAGATCCTTGGTGACCGAAAAGCTCCGAGCCAGGATGATTCGGCCGGTGAGCTCTTCGAGGCGCGTGGCTTTCGCCTCGGGGTCCCCGAAGACCAAAAGCCCGATCCGGTCGCGCATCCAGGGTCGAAGCTCGGCGATCTGATCCTGTTCGAGGGAGTCGACCGATGCGGGAAGCAGGCACATCGGCTTTCTCGGGGCATAATGGCTGTCGAGCATTCCAGGAGCCAGGGGTTTTTTCCCTTCCTCCATGTCCCGAGCGCTCGCCACGAGGGGTTCGGCGCCACAGACCCTTCGGATCTCGCTTACGGAAATTCCTCCCGGGCGAAGCAGGGTGAGCTCTCCTGCCGAGCTGATGCTCAGGATGGTCGATTCCACCCCGACTTCACAGGGGCCCCCGTCGAGGATCATTCCGATCCGATCTCCCAGCTCTTCCAGCACGTGTTGAGGCGAGGTCGGGCTGATTCTGCCGAATCGATTGGCGCTTGGAGCGGCCAGTGGAAAACCGGCGCATCGAAGCAGCGCTTGCGCCACGGGATGCCGAGGCATGCGCACGGCCACGGTGGGTAGCCCGCTGGTGGCGAGTTCCGGGATTTTTCGATGCTTCGGAAGCACCAGGGTGAACGGACCCGGCCAAAACGCCTGGAGCAAGGACTCCGCGCGCGACTTCGCAGTATCTGAAAGCCGCTCGAGATCGATCACCTCGATCGCGCTCAGATACTCAATCGTTTTCAAGTGGCCCAACGGCGATTGAGCCGAAGAAGCCGAGCTCATCGAAGGAGCGGCGACGTGGACGATCAAAGGGTCGAAGGTGGGGCGTTCCTTGGTGTTGAAGATCTTCGTCAGGGCCGCTGGGTCGAAGGCGTTTCCTGCCAGCCCGTAGACGGTTTCGGTCGGCATCGCGACGATTTCTCCCTGTCGGAGGGTAAGAGCCGCGGCTTCGATATGCTCTGGCGTCGGCTCCAAGATCCTGGCGCGGATCGCAGGGCTCATCGTCCGAAATCCCTCTGGAGCGCTTTCCAGACCTCTTCCATCTTCATCCCGCGCGATCCTTTGATCAGCAGGGCGTCGCCAGGTCGCGCCTTCTTCAGAAGGGAGGAGGCGAGCTCCTCGTGGGATTCGAAATGCTCGAGCTCACCCGGGTAGGAGCGCTTCTCGAGCTCGTCCTGAAGGCATTTCATCCGTGGTCCATAGAGAAAGACACTCTCGATCCCGAGCTGGGTGATCTTGTCGGCCAACCCGCGGTGGAATTTTTCCTCATCGGACCCGAGCTCGAGCATGTCGCCCAGGCAAGCATGGCGCTTCTTGCCTTCACCTTTCGCGCGTGCCACCTGAGTCAGCAGATCCAATCCGGCTTCGACCGAAAGCGGTTGGGCATTGTAATAGTCGCAGACCACGGGCGTCGGACCCGGAAGCTCCTGGATCTCGGAGCGGCCGTCGGCGCCTTTGAAGGTGGCCAGGCCCGACTGGATCTCAGCGGCGCTCAGGCCCAAGGCGCGGGCGATCGTGATCGCGCCTAGAAGATTAGAGGCGTTGTGCCTGCCCATGAGCGGGAGTTGGACGCTGAAGCTTTCGGAGCCTCCCCCTTCGATGGCGAGCGTGGAGTTCTCAACGTCCAATTTGCCCACGACGGATCGCTCATCGGCTGAGACGCTTTCGCGCAGGGAGAAGGTGAAGGACTTGCCTCCGCGCGCGATTTTCGCGAAGGGACGGATCCACTCGTCGTCGAGGTTGACAGCGATCAGCCCGCCGGATTTCGCGGTTTGGCTCAGGGCTAGGCCTTCCTCCCGGGCGACGGTCGGGACATCGACGAGCTTCTCGAGGTGCTCGGGTCCGATCGAGGTCAGGAGAGCCGCGGTGGGCTGCGCGATCTGAAGATGCTTTTCCATCGCTCCGATCTCGTCGATTCCGATCTCGACCACGGCCGCCTGGTGGGACGAGTTCAAGTTCATCAAAGTAATCGGGATGCCGACGTAGCCGTTCTGGCTGCCCTCGGTTTTCAGGACGCTTTTCCATTTCCCCCTGAGAATCGCCGCCAGAAGCTCCTTGCTGGTCGTCTTGCCCGCGCTTCCGGCCACGGCGACGAGCGGGATCTGGAACTCCTTGCGCCATGCGGCAGCCAGGCGCCGAAAAGCCTGGATCGGCTCATCCACTCCGAAGCTCCGCACGTTGGGAGCGGCCGGGACCTGAAAATCCTTGCGGCAGATGATGCCTCTGGCCCCGCTCTCGATCGCGGACGGGATGAAGTCGTGGCCATCGAATTTCTCGCCCGGTAACGCGACGAAGAGGCAGCCTTCCTGGACCTTCCGTGAGTCCGTCGTGATGGCCGTATAGGCGGGAAGCTGATCGAGCGCGGGCAGATTCAAGCCCAGGGCTTTGGCCACGAAAGAGGGAGTCAGGGAGCGGCGAAAAGAATCTTGTTTCATTTCGTTGAAAGTAGCATGAACTAAGAGAGCATGGAACCGCTTCAAATCATCGGTAAACGCGTGGGAATCCTGGGCGGTGGGCAACTCGCCCAGATGCTCGTGGAGGCGGCTCACCGCCTCGGGCTCCGGCCTAAGGTATTCGCCGGCAGCGCTACGGACCCCGCGGCGCTGCTTTGTCCGGAGACGTTCGTTGGCGATAGCCGGGACCCTGGAGCGCTTCGCGAGTTCTTCTCCCAGGTCGAGCTGGTGATCTTCGAGAACGAGTTCATCTCCTGCGAGCTCGTGAAGCGGGCTTCGAAAGGATTGAGCTTGAGCTTCGCCCCTTCGCTCGACACGCTCTTCGAGCTTCAAGACAAGATCCGGCAGAAGAGGATCCTGGATCGGCTCTCGATTCCAACCGCCCCTTACGAGATCCATGCGAACGCCGAGGGCGCGGAGGACTGGGTCCGAAGGATGCTGGCCCGGTTTCGGGGCGAATGCGTGCTGAAGTGGGCCCAGCTGGGTTACGACGGCAAGGGGACCTGGATCGCGGGAGTGTCCGGGGACGAAGCCAGCGCGGTGGATTTCTGCAAGCAGGCCCTCAGCCGGAAGATCCCGCTTCTCGCTGAGGCGAAAATCCGTTTCAAGCGCGAGCTCGCCCTGGTGGCGTCTTTCTCGACGACGGGCGAGGTGGCGCCATATCCGCTGGTGGAGACGCGGCAGAAATCCGGGATCTGTCACTGGGTGAAGGGTCCCGCGACGGCTCTGGGAGTCGATCCCGCTCTCGAGGAAAAGGCCCATTCCTTCGCAGCGGCGATCGCCCGCGATCTCGAGCTTCACGGGACGTTCGCGATCGAGATGTTCGAGACGGAGCAAGGCGAGATCTGGGTGAACGAGCTCGCTCCGCGCGTCCATAACTCCGGCCATTACACTCAGGACGCGTCGGCGACCAGTCAGTTCGAGAACCATTGGCGCGGAGTCCTCGGGATGCGGCTGGGCTCCACGCGATCCGCGCCGGGATTCGCCATGCTGAATCTCCTGGGCACTGCCGAGTCCACCGAGCCAGCGAGCCTCGCGGTGGAGCTTGATCGTCGCACGCATTTGCATTGGTATGGTAAAACTGAGCTCAGGCCGGGGCGAAAGCTCGGCCATCTCAACGGTCGAGCCGAGTCTCCGGATGAGATCGACGAGCTGATGGAAGAACTTCAGAAATTCGAGCGGTGCTGGGCCCGGTCGAGAAAGTCGGATGAACGAAAATGAGGAAAGTCCAATCGAAAAGCAAAAGCGCGAAACCCAAAGCGAAGTCGGCGACCCGTTCCCGGAAGCCTGCCAGGCGCAAGGGTAGGCCAGCGGCGATGGGTGAGGACATTTTTCCTCGCGTGGCGATCGTCATGGGAAGCGATTCGGATCTGCCAGTCATGAGGGATGCTTCGAACGCGCTTCTCGAGCTGGGCGTTCCCCATGGGATGGCGGTGATCTCCGCTCACCGGACTCCGCAGGAGATGGCCCAGTTCGCCGAGTCCGCGCGCGCCCAGGGCGTGAGAGTGATCATCGCGGGCGCGGGCGGGGCCGCTCATCTTCCCGGCATGATCGCCGCGCATACGGAGCTTCCGGTGATCGGTGTGCCAGTTCCGGTCGGTCATCTCCAGGGGCAGGATGCGCTTCTCTCGATCGTGCAGATGCCTAAAGGAGTCCCGGTCGCGACCGTGGCCATCGGCAACGCGTTCAACGCCGGCATCCTGGCCGCCCAGATGCTGGGCGCGGGGAGCGCTCCTGAGGATGGTGAGCTGCTCGACCGGGTCGCAAGATACAAGGAGAGGCTCCGCGACATGGTCCTCTCCAAAGAGATCAAGTAGGCCGGTGAAATGCTTCGCCCGGTGGGTGCGACATCCTGGGGCTTGATCCGCCAGAAGAAGTCCTAGCTCCCGAGCGGGCTGAAGTTCGTCGAAACCGGATCCTGCGTCGAGCGCGTCAGGTGAGTAAGCTCCAGGAGTTTGGTGAAGTTCACGTAAAAAACCTGGTGCATGAGGATGTTCTTCGACACTATCCCGAAGAAGCGTGCCCTCCAGTTCTGGGTCCTTCCCGTGATGGTGGCGCGAACCTCCGTCCCGTTCGAGTCCTCCAGCGATCGAAGCGCGATCTCCCAGACCAACGGGTCGAAGACCTGATCGAGTTTGCCGGTGGAGTCGCGCAGCAGCTGCAAGCGGATCAGCTCGCCTCTCCGGTATTCGAGAATCTCGGTCTCGACTGTGAATCGCTTCCAGTGCTGTTTTTTGGGCTCGATCACCAGATGGATCCTGGCTCCTTTCTCGGCGACCTGCTGATCCAGAGGCAATTCTTTTCCATCCGGCCCGACTCGGATGGCGCGGTACATCTCGTGGTGGAAAAGGGGCCAGTTCGCGAGAAAGTGGACCGCGTCGGAGAGCATTTCCTGGGACACGCCCGTGGGAGCTTGCCGGACCATGGTCAAGTCCCGGTCCGGGGAGCGCACGACCTGCGCGATCAAGATCGACAGCGCGACCAGGATCGCGACGATAGACCAGCCGAAGACGGATTTTGCTGATTTCATGCCCATTCTATTATGCTTTCCGGAGAGAAGTATCAATATCGCCACGCCAGTGAATCGGTGGTATTCTGCCGCCAGTTATGTCCTCAAGTCACCCCTTCCCTGATCCAGCCGTGATTGCCCAGACTTCTGAATGGTTGGTGATCAATAAGCCGGCGGGATGGCTCTCGATTCCCGGTCGCGACCCCAGGCAGACGGCGCCGGTGCTCTCGACCTGGGTGGAGGAGAATCTGGAGCGATCCTGGGTCGTGCATCGCCTGGATCGGGAAACCAGCGGGGTGATTCTTTTCGCCCGGACCGAGGAGAGCCATCGCAAGGCCAGTCTCTGGTTCCAGAACCATGAAGTCTCCAAGGTCTACGAATGCATCGCGCAGGGAGTCCCGGCGATTCCCGTGATGAGAATCAAGGCGCCCGTCGGCGCGCAATCGTCGATCACTCAGGTGGAAGTCAAGGAGCGCTTTCGCGAGGGATTCGTGGCCTCAGTTAGGCCGTTGACCGGAAGAAGGCATCAGATCCGCGTTCATCTCTCGGGGCAGGGCTTTCCGCTTTGGGGAGACGTGGAATACGGGGGGCCCAAGCGGATCCGCTTCGATAGTGTCGAGCTCGAAGTGGATCGGGTCGCGCTTCACGCAAGCCGGCTCGAGCTTCCCAGCGGTGAAAGCTTCTCGGCGGAGAGGCCGGATGATTTTCTGCTCTGGCTCGAAGTCCTCCGTTCGGAGGGGCGGAATGTCTGATCTCGAGCGCGCATGGAGCTGGCGGGAGAGGCGGGGAGTCTTGGGCGAGTCCCAGGCGCTCAGAGTCTTTCACGGCACTGGAGAAGGAAAGGGAGAACTGGCCCACGTCTCGATCGATCGGTTCGGGGATCACTTCTGGGTGACCAGCTGGAAGAACGTCTCGGGCGCGGCCCTTCAGGGAATCGCTGGGTTCTTGCAATCCAAAGGCGCAGTCTCGGCGGTTCACCTGCATCGCCCTGAAAAAGGAGTGCCGGAGGATCCGCTCCCGATCCTGGGAGAGCCGCCGAGAGGAGCTTTCGAGGTGGTAGAGCTTGGGCGGATGCGCTTCTGGATCCGGCTCCAAGCGGTCAAGCACCCGGGGTTGTTCCTGGATCATTCGCCGTTGAGGGCCTGGCTCCTTCGGCGCAGCAGAGAACTTCAGGTGCTCAACACCTTTGCCTACACCGGCAGCCTCTCGGTGGCGGCTGGTCTGGGTGGCGCGACTCACGTCACCACGCTCGATCTTTCGAAAGCGACCGTGAGCTGGGCCGAGGAGAACTGGAAGCTCAATGGCTTGGACCCCGAAAGGGGGCGCTTCATCGCCGGCGATGTTTTCGAGTGGCTCCCGCGCCTGAAGCGCGAAGGAAAGAAATTCGACTTGATCCTTCTCGATCCTCCTTCGTTCTCGCGCGGCAAGAAAGGAAACTTCTCGACATCCAAGGATCTGACACGCCTGCACGAGCTGGCGCTCGACGTGCTCGGGCCTAGAGGGTTTCTGATCACGTCGATCAACTCAGCCAATGTGACGTGGGCGAAGTACGAGTCGGATCTCCAGGTCGCTGCTTCTTCGCGGAGACGAAGCCTCGAGATGCTTTCGCGGATCGATCTTCCCGAGACATTTCCCACTCGCCTGGGCTCGCCCGCGGAACGCTACCTGAAAGGATTCATTCTTCAGGCGGAATGATTCAGGACAAATCCGCGCGGTCGATCTCGTTCTGATGTTTTCGATGCGGTGCTTCTGCGCCGTCGAGTACGCCTATGGCCGCTTCTGGATCTCGATCGCCGCCATGTCCTCGGGGAGCGGTTCTTCGAAGCTGAGCTCGTCGCCGCTCATGGGATGGGGGAGCGAGATGCGATGGGAGTGAAGGGCCGGGCGGCCGAACGAGGCCGAGCTCGCGCCCGAAGCGCGTGTCGCGTATTTGACGTCTCCCAGGAGAGGGTATCCTGCGAAAG
>CAYNDM010000044.1:0-13788 GCA_964395265.1 uncultured Bacteriovoracaceae bacterium | reverse complement strand
CCCGGGCCTCTTGTTTACGCAGGGAACACAGGGAGATCGGGATAGTCCGGGTCCACGGGCACCGGGCAAACTCCTGAGCCGGGAGGCGTCGGAGCCGGGGTTGGGTCTGGGATCTCTTCATCCTCAGAGTCTTCGCCAGGAAGCGGAGAAGGCTCGGGGGTTGGCGAGGCATACGGGTCCTCGACGATAGGGCGAGGAGTCGGTTTTACTGTTGGTTTGGGTGTCGGCGCTGGGGTGGGAGTCACTTTGGCCGCTCCGCAGGCGCCGTCAAGGAGCGCGCGACGAAGTTGATTGGCCGCGTTCTTGACGTGATCCGAAGTACACATCGTGCTGCTTTGATAGCCGCCCCAGCAAGTGGTCACGCCTTTGGGGAGTTTCGGGCCAACCACGCAACCAGTAGAATCGCCAGTTTGCGGGTTTTTCGGGTATCCCGTGTAGCCGTATGTTCCGACCACGGCGGATTTGACGTAGTAGTCGCAATAGTTTTGATGAACGTGGCGGCTATCGAAAATGTAGCAGCTTCCGAGCTGGTGATCGAGAGCGGCTTCGAATAGGTCACGGTCGGACCATCGCACCAGCTCGTCAATCGAGACCTCTTCAAGATAGTTGGTTCCATTCGAGACCGCGAGCGCGCCTTCGGGCAGGCAGCTCGGATTTCCCGCTGCCGCGCCTTCCACTGCGCCGAGGCGATCGTACTGCGTGTTGTCGTCACCGATGGACGTCTCTTCAGTACTGCTCATGTGGAACGAGTCCTCATGGCTCTGACAACCCCCTAAGCCTGACACGCAGACTAGAGTGATCGAAAATTCGGCGAGGTGTTTGAATTTGTTCATTCGAGAGAACCCCTTTTGATAAAAATGAACAGTAATACTTACTGTTAAGTAAATATAACAATTAGCGTCATTTCTTGCCAAGAAAAAAGGGCGGCCACCCTGATTAGCTCACCTCTTCGCGAAGTTCGTAGAGATACTCAAGAGATAGGCCGGGGTGTGTAGATCTCGAAACTAGACCTAAAAATAAACTAAACGCCGGCCAGCTCGCAGTCTGGGATCTTAGGTCGTCCTCAACATACGGATGTAGGTCAATACTTGCTGGGCTGCATTGACGAAAACATCTGTTTCGCGCTTCATCTTGGTCAGGAGCATCCCACCTTGCATCACCGAAATGCAAAGATCCGCCAAGGCGTCGGGGTCAGCCTGAGCCACCAATTCGCCTGCAGCCCTTCTTTCGGCGAAAAAACGAGAGATCTTGTCTCGACTCCACTGAATGAAAATACGAACATCCTGCCTGAGCAGCTCCTGGTCGTTGGATAGATCGTTTCCGATCGTCGCCAGAGGGCAGGACATCTCGCACGCCACCGACTTCTGAAAGTCGATGTATTTCTGAAACCAGCCTTCCAGGTCATCCCAATTGCAAACGTCGTAACCGGTCGGGGCTTGTCCGGAACGAATGACTTCGGCCAGATGTTTGATGACCGCGCGAACGAGACCGTCTTTGCTTCCGAAGTAATGAGAGAACTGGCTCTTGCCTGTTCCTGATGCGGCAAGAATCTGATCGATGCTTGTCGCATTCAGTCCTCGTCGATGGAAGAGTTCTAGCGCTGCGTGGATCATTCTATCCTTAGTGCTGACCTCGACTGGCACGAGTCGATTATAACACTTTGTTCTATTCGGTATAAAAAGACCTGAGAGACTCATTTTTTGAGAATAATTTGACGGGTAATAGAGTTAAGATTACTGTACTGATTAGTACAGTACTTGAACATACGAACTCAAAACTTGAGGTGAATCGTGAAGACCGTGGATTCCCACTCGATGGTCAACGGCAACTACCCGGCGGCAGTAGTCACCTCATGATCAACTGCGAATCTGTTACTGAGACCGAAGATTTGTTTAATGCGCTATCCGAGGGTGGGCAGGTCGAGATGCCATCGCAGGATACGTTCTGGGGAGTCCGGTTCGGGATCCATTGGATGCAGAACTGTCTACTGTGAGCCGAAAGCTTAACTAAACGCGGAGAGAGAATAGATGATCGGATACGTGGATGGATTCGTCTTGCCGATTCCAAGAAAGAACATCGATCGGTACAAGAAAATTGCGAAGCTGGCCGCCAAGGTTTGGATGGAACATGGCGCTTTGGATTATTTTGAGTGCATCGGAGATGATGTGAAACCTGGAAAGGTCACTTCCTTCAGTAAAAGCGTGAAGCTCAAGAAGGGAGAGGTCGTTTTCTTTTCCTGGATCACCTACAAGTCCAGAGCCCACAGGGATCGGGTGAACGCCAAGGTCATGAAGGACCCCAGGATCGCCTGCATAGGTTTTGAGCAGTTGCCATTCGATGGCATGAGAATGATCTGGGGTGGTTTCAAGCCGGTAGTGAAGTTCGAAAAGAAGAAGCGCTGAAAAACCCAGGGCAGGTGGCGATTTCGAACTGCTTCAAAAAATCGGTCGAGTTTCGGTTCGCCCGCGCCTGACCGTGGTCACTCAAATGGAGATGCCGCCATGAAGAAAATTGTTCCGCACCTATGGTTTGATCGGGAGGCCAAAGAGGCTGTCAGGTTTTATACCTCGCTCCTTCCGAATTCCGAGATCATTCACGAGGGCGTGATCAGAGGGACTCCGTCAGGCGATTGCGACTGGTTGTCATTCAGGCTCTGGGGGCACGAATTTCAGGCGATCTCGGCTGGCCCTTACTTCAAGTTCAACCCTTCGATCTCCTTCTTCATTAACTTTGATCCTTCGCGTGACCCGCAAGCTCGAAGCCGCCTCGATCAGGTTTGGGAGAAATTATCAGAAGGCGGAACGGTGCTGATGCCGCTGGATGAGTATCCGTTCAGCAAGCGATTCGGATGGATTCAGGACAAGTATGGGTTGAGTTGGCAGTTGATCCTCAGCGATCCTGCTGGGGAGGAGCGTCCGACGATCATCCCTTCGCTTCTTTTCGTCAGAGAAAAGGCGGGACAGGCCGAAGCCGCGATTAGACACTACTTATCGGTTTTCAAGAATTCACAGCAAGGACAACTGGTCAGATGGCCCAATCATCCGCCAGAGCGCGAGGGTACGGTGATGTTCTCGGACTTCCGGATTGAGAACCAGTGGTTCGTCGCCATGGACAGCTCGGACCCATGTCATGAGTTCGACTTCAATGAAGCCGTCTCGTTCATCGTTCACTGTGACACCCAGGAAGAGCTCGATGAGATCTGGAGCAAACTCTCGGCGGTGAAGGATGCCGAGGAGTGCGGCTGGATCAAGGACCGTTTCGGTGTTTCATGGCAGATCGTCCCGACCGTGATGAACGAAATGATAAAAAGCGGGACGCAGGAGCAGATCGATCGGCTCACCCAAGCGTTTCTACCGATGAAGAAGCTCGAAATCGAGCCCCTGAAGCGGGCGTATGAGGGACGGTAGACGTCAGAAAGACAAGCCCCGAACGACTCGTCTGCGCGTTGTCGTTCGGGGCCTGAAATTCGCCATATTCGACATAGGGCAAACGTCTCAACAGATGACCAGATTAAGGCGTCCGAGCCCTATATCGGTTCCGTTTGATTCACGGAGTGGGGTAGATGTGCGATAACCCCTCTTCAGACAATGTAGAGAAAGCAGCGTCCCTTCTGTGACGACGTAAACGTCCTCATGGGACAAGTCGTTTTTGGACCTCGAAGGTCATAGTACAGAGCGTGTTGATCCTTAAAATGAACACCGTACTAAACACGAAAGGACGCTACCGTGATCGGCTATATCGGACTCGATGCCCACTCTGTAACTTGTACTGCCGTTGCCGTCAATGAGAGGGGCGACATCCTTTGTCGGAAAACTTTCCCAACAACCGAAGCCCAGTTGATCTCGTTTTTAGAAGGGATTCCAGGCGTTAAGCACCTGACCTTCGAGGAGTGCCATCTGGCTCAATGGCTTTACGTAACGCTTGTCGAGTATGTCGATGAGGTGCTCGCCTGCAATCCGGTGTACATTGCCAAAAAACAGGGGGCCAAGACGGACTTTCGGGACGCATTGCACTTGGCCCAGGAGCTTCGAACAGGGCACCTGAAGGCCGTTCACCACGGCGAAACATCGAATCGATCCTTGAAAACCTCATAACTGCCGCTTGAACGTCACAAGTCAAAGCGCGTCAGACGGAGGAAGGCCCAAAAGGCGAGATGAGGGGTACAAGGATTTGAACAAGCGACCTAAAAAACCAAACCGACTGCAGGGAGTGGTGCACCTTCAAACAGCACTCGCGTGGCCCAGACGAGAAGCTCGCCCGCGTATTCTCCACTTCTCAGAGAAGGATGTGATCGAATTTTGGGCACACGTGTGCCCTGACGCCGCCAACGAGGGCGACGCCTATGGAAAAAAATCAAACTTTCAGGATTTGCTGCGGGAGGCTACTGCGGCGATTCCGCCGATTTGGGATGCGGTTGCCATGCCCGATCAAGGAGTTGAGTGGTGGGTGATAGAGGACTCGAACCTCCGACCCGCTGATTAAGAGTCAGCTGCTCTACCAACTGAGCTAATCACCCGTACCTGACCAACTTGAACGAACAAAAGTTGATTAGCATCGCTCTTCATCAAGTGCAAGGGTGTCGAAAGATTGCTTTTGGAGGTAGGCTAGAGAAAGGGCGCAAATGCATAACGTGTCTTCATTTCTCAAGATTTGGAAGTGGGCGATGCTGGGGCTGGCTATGGCCGCTCCGGCGGGGGCGACGACATTCCTTCCTCGGCCGTTTCCTGAGACGGTCAAGGACGCCCCCATCATCGTGCGCGGCGTGGTTGGGGGGAGCTATACCGACTGGAGCTCAGGGGGCGTTGGCGGACGAAGGATTTACACCCTGATCGAGCTCAGGATCGAAGAGATCCTCAAAGGAGACGTCTCGGGCCCGAACCTGGTGATGAGGGAGCTGGGCGGTGAAAAGGACGGCGTCGGCATGCAGGTGGCCGGCACGGCGCAGTTCAACCGGGGCGAGGACGTCGTGGTTTTTCTGGGTGAGAGAAACCCCGATGGATCGTACGACGTGCGCGGCATGATGATGGGCAAATACAATATCGAGAAGGATGACCGTGGAAACGAGGTCATCGTTGGCCCTGGCTTGAATCCGTCCGCGGCCGCGCATGCGTCGCATGAATCAATGACAGGGGACCATGGACATTCCGCCACCACTGAGCGTTGGACGATTGACGCATTGAAGAAGCTGATTCGCGAGCAAAAGGAGGTTGCGGCAGGGAGAGATAGCCGTGCTCCTGAAGAAAATAGGCAGGTTACGGCGCGCCTCGGAGAACCGGTCCCTCCGCCCACTAGCCTCCCTTTAGCGAGCGGCACTACGGCACCTCAATTGCAAAATCAGGAGACGGACAAGGGAGATTCCGGAACGCTCTTTCGAGCGCTGGCTCTCACGGTTATCGCGGTTTCGGTGATTTTTCTTTTCCGCGCCCTGCGCAGGTAGCTTAGGGCGCCATTTAGAATTGCCAGGAGTCTCAAGGATGGGACAGTTCTCAAGGGCATGGTTCGCCCTTTTCACAGCGCTTTTCTGTGCTCCGGTCGGAGGGCTTGATGATGCGCTCGCCTACACCCCCACATTGAGCCAATCAGGGAAACAGGTGAAGCGGAAGAACGCTCCGAAGCTCATGCTCGCGGGCAATCCGGTCAACGCTAACGCGATCACCGAAAGCGAGGTCTTCAACGCGGTTGTTCGCTCTCTCCAGCGCTGGAAGGTGGCGTCCGAAGGCGCTGCCGATTTCGATTACTGGCAAGGTACCGATCCGTCGATTTACGAACCCAACAGCGCCTATAATGGGCTCTCGAGCCTCTACTTCGCCTCGAACGCCCGTGGCGAGGCGCCGATTTCCTCGAATGTCCTCGGCCTGACCCAGGTTTGGTACAAGAGCGAGTCGGGCGAAATTCTCGAGAGTGACATTATCCTGAACGATCTCCATTACCGGTTCACCACGAACCCAGCCGACACGACAGGGTTCGGCTCGGGCAATGACAACCGTGGGCGCTATCGCAAAGTCTATATCGAGAACGTCCTGACTCATGAGATCGGGCACGCGTTCGGACTCTCTCACAGCGGGTCGCTTCAGTCGTCGATGCTTTTCATGGAATCACCCGAGCAGGCCTTTCTGGCGTGCGACGAGCAAGCGGGCATCCACGCGGTCTACTCAGAGCGAATCCGCACGAGGGGAGACCGGGGCACGATCCAGGGGCAGGTGGTCTCCTCGCAAGGAGATCCCGTTTTTGGGGCGCAAGTGGCCGCGATTTCCCGCCGTCGTGGAACGGTCATGGCGAGCGCGTTGACTGATCGAAACGGAAATTATTCGCTGCAGGGACTGGAGCCCGGGACCTACTTCTTGATGGCCGAGCCGTTTTACGCGGGAGCCGGAGCTTTGCCGGCGTTTTATGGCGGCATCAATCACGCCATTTGTGGAAGGGGAGAGATCTTCAGCCGGACCTTGCTGGTGGCAGGAGGATCCAACGAACTCGCTCCGGTGCAGGTGAGGCCGGGAAGCAGTGCTCTGGCTCCGGCGATTCAGGTCCGTTGCCAGAACGGAGGTGCCGCAGTCGTGGCATCCACCGAGACATCAGCGACGACACCCGTGATCTTCGACGGCTCTCGCGGGGACAAGGGCTTCGGCGTTACGGATCGCTTCGGTAGCACAGGCCGCATACGCTTCGAGCTCAAGGACGTTTCAGGTACGATCGAGATCCATTCCTTGGCTTACAGTCTCTATTCACCGGTTCACGCAACTCTCAGGCTTTTGGACTCGTGGGGACAAGTGGTTCAAGCTCAGTCAGCCATGACGGTCTACCAAGGCGTTTCGGGGTACGTGAACTACGATTCGGCCTTGATCGCCCGGGAGTTGCCAAAAGGAGACTACACCCTCGAAGTGTCAGGATCGGGCTTGAGCCGTTCTTTTTATCCCGCTGGCCCGGTTTCGGTGGACGCCGTGCCCTTCGTGGTGATCACCGGTTCTGTCAATGAGCCCGCTCCATCCCTTGCGAGCAAGATTCCCTTCAATGCCCGTTGCAGGATGGATGAGAACTTCGCGGCTTACACCAGCCCGCCCGGCAATCCTCCACGCAGCTCGATCGAAGAAGACAGCGAGTTCATAGGCTTCTGCGGGCGCATGAGCCAGATGAATGACGCGGACGGCTCCGGAGACGGGCCATCTTCGCCAGGGGCGGGCGCGCTCATAAGCTGGTTCCTGCCATGGGTTTTCATGCTGCTGGCAGCTCGAATCATGAGAATCCGTGCGGCTTCCTCCGGGATGCCGGCGCGTCACGGATCAGTTGCGTGAAGTTCTGAGCGCGGCTACCTTATAGGTATGCGCCACGCTCTTATTGCCCCGGTTTTGCTTTTGCTTGTTTCGGCTTCCGAGGCGGCGATCCGCCCGGAGCAGTTTCACACGGCCGAGCCCAGAAAGACGAATTTCTACGTTCGTGACGGAGTTTTCGTGGGCGGGGATCGGACCGTCAGCGATATCATCGTGCGGGATATCCGGCGCGCCACGAACTCTGGATTCGAGCGCATCGTGGTGGACTTGGAAAGTTCCCGCGATGGCGATCGGATCGCCATCGAGCGTCCTTCCTACTACCAGGTCGCCGTGAGTCCGGAAGAACGAAGATTGGTCTTCACGCTTTGGGGACAGCCTCGGCTCGCTTTCGACGCCACCAAGGTGGCCCGCTCGTTCAAAAAGAGCAAGGCCGCCTCTCGGCTCGAGCTTTTCCCCCTGCTTGAGGAGCAATCGTGGACTTTCGCGGTTTCTTTGCGCGAAGGACACGAAGTCGAAGTTTTTGAGTTGAAGAATCCTGTTCGGGTCATCGTCGATATCAAGCCGATCGCGGGATCCTCTCGGAGCAAGAAGAAATGAGCCAGCCTCGTGTCTTATCGGTCCTGATCGGAGCGTTATTGTCCTTGAGCGCATGTTCGAGCACTTCAGAGGTGAAACAGCAGCAGTACGCGACCCTGAAGAACGAGCGCACTTTCGAGCATGAATTGCCTGTGGTGTGGAAGGCGATCGAGACGACTTTCAAGAATCACAAGGTCGTCGAACGGGATCCCGAAGAGGTCGGAGCGCTCGAATGGAAGGATCTCAGCGAGAGGAGCCTCTCGACGGACTGGATCTACGGCCAGTCCAAGGACAAATACCAGGAGTATCGCGTTAACGATCTGCCCCGAAAAAAATACCTCCAGACTCGTTATCGTTAATTCATCACCGCCAAACGAACGATGGGTGGAACCCACGTCACGGTCCGCTCCGATGAAGAAATCGAGCAACTCAAAGCAGATGGAAGCTCTACCGGTTACTCGAGTGTAGAGGCAGACTCGCAGCGTCTAAACGAAACCCTCGAAAAGATTAATCTTTCGATTCTGTCAGCGAGGCCCTGACCAGAAAAGACCCCTCCGCGCTTGCCAATAGCCCTTTTGGTGCCATCTTTAAGGCGAGATGACGGATTCAACTGACGAAAAAAGTCCAGATCAGCCAACAGAAATCTCTCAGCCGCCTGCGAATCGGAGTGGTTTGATCCTTCCAGATCAGATTCTGCCGCCGAACCTATTCATCCTTCCGGTGAGTAGCGCCGTGGTGTTCCCCAGCCTAATGGCGCCGCTGCTGGTGAACCATCCGCGCTGGATCGCGACCATCGAGGAGGCGATCAACCGACAGCGTCTTATCGGCCTGCTGATGACTCGTGAGGGGGATGTCGAGGAGGGCACCAGACCCGAAGACCTGTATGACTATGGGGTGGTGGTCAAGATCCTGAAACGCCTGAAGATGCCCGATGGCTCGGTGAACCTCTTGGTTCACAGTATGAAACGCTTCAGGAGCAAGCGCGTCCTCTCTGAGCATCCTTATATCGTGGTCGAGGCCGAGTACCTCGATGACGTCGTCGAGAAGGGGACCGAAATGGACGCCCTGACTCGATCGGTGATCAGCCATGTGAAGAAACTCTCCGAAGTGAACCCGTTTTTCACCGAGGAGATGCGTCTGGCGATGATCAATGCGCCCGGGCCCGGCACGGTCGCGGATCTGGTGGCCTTCGCGCTTTCGCTTCCCAAAAACGACGCGCAGGAATTCCTCGAGACTGTCTCGGTCAAGTCACGCTTCGAGAAACTGTTGATCCACTTGAGGCGAGAGCAGGATGTCGCTGATGTCCAGCACCGGATCCAAACCGAGGTCAATAGCAAGATCAATAAGCTTCAGCGCGAGTTCTTTCTCAAGGAGCAGCTCAAAGTCATCAAGCGCGAGCTGGGAATGGAGGAAGACGGCAAGGAAAAAAGCTCGCGCACGTTCCGTGAGCGGATCGAAGCGGCCGGGATGCCCGAGGACGTGAAGAAGATCGCCCTCGAGGAGCTCGAGAAATTCGAGTCGATTTCCGAGAGCTCTCCGGAGCACAACATCTCGCGCAATTATCTCGAGACCATCTGTTCACTGCCCTGGAGCAAAGAAACTGAGGAGCACGTCGATCTCGGCCGCGCACGTCAAGTGCTCGATAGCGAGCACTTCGGGCTCGAGAAGGTGAAGGAACGGATACTGGAGTTCCTGGCTGTTCGGAAACTCAAGTCCGATCGCAAGGGATCGATCATATGCCTGGTCGGACCTCCCGGCGTCGGCAAGACCTCGATCGGCAAGTCCATCGCGAAGACGCTTGGCCGTAATTTCTATCGGTTCTCGCTGGGTGGAATGCGAGATGAAGCCGAAATCAAAGGGCATCGCCGCACTTATGTCGGCGCGATGCCGGGCAAAGTGATTCAGGCGATGAGACGGGCAGGAAGCAAGAACCCCGTGCTGATGCTCGACGAGATCGACAAGCTCGGACAAAGCTTTCAGGGGGACCCGGCGAGCGCGCTCCTCGAAGTCCTCGATCCTGAGCAGAACGTGTCGTTCGTCGATCATTATCTGGACGTGCCTTTCGACCTTTCGAAGGTGCTCTTCATCGCGACCGCGAACAGCACTTCCACCATCCCGGGGCCGTTATTGGATCGAATGGAAGTGATCGAGCTGGCCGGATACACGCTCGAGGAGAAAGAGGACATCGCCCTGAGATATGTCATCCCGAAGGAGATCGCCAATCACGGCTTGAAGCCTTCGCAACTCCGCATCGATCGCGCCGCCTTGAAGCGGATCATGACCGATTACGCTCGCGAGCCCGGATTGAGGACCCTTCAGCAGCTCATCGGCAAGATCGCCCGCAAGGCCGCGGCCCAGATCGTGAGTCAGGCCGAGGTGAACGGTCCGAGCTCGGCCATGAAAGTCATCGTGCGCGAGGAGGACTTGACCGAGTGGCTTGGGCCCAAGCGCTTTTACAATGAAGTGGCCGAGCGAATCACGGTCCCCGGAGTGGTCGTTGGCTTGGCCTGGACCGCGATGGGCGGGGATATCCTCTTCATCGAGGCTACAGATCTCCCGGGCACCGGGAACCTGAAATGGACCGGTCAGATGGGCAATGTCATGTCCGAGAGCGCGGCGATCGCCTGGAGCTACGTGAAGAAAAAGGCCGCCACCGAGCTGGGGTTGAATCAGGAGTACTTCAAAGAGAGAGATTTTCATTTGCACATTCCTGCGGGCGCCATTCCGAAGGACGGCCCTTCCGCTGGCGTCACGATGGCGACCGCGCTTTACTCGCTACTGAGCGGGCGGATCGCCAAGCAGAAGTTCGCCATGACAGGCGAGCTTTCGTTGACTGGCAAGGTGCTGCCCGTAGGCGGCATCAAGGAGAAGGTCATGGCGGCTCGTCGGGCAGGCATCACTCAGATCATTCTTCCGAAGCTCAATGAGAAGGACGTGACCGAGGTGCCGAAGTACGCGCTTCGAGGAATCACGCTCCACTTCGTCAACCGGGTCGAAGAGGTGTTCGCGCTAGCGCTGAGCGAGAGCGGAAAGCCCAAGAAAAAGCCGAGCACTGCGGCGGTGATCCGAACGAAGCGCACGAAACCCAAGAAGCCAAGCCGAGGGCGTGCGGGTGGCGCTTCTCGCAAGACGCGACGTACAAGCAAAGCGTTCAAGAGCCTGGCAGGCTCCGCTTAAGGCTCGGACTTCGGCTTTAGGCTTGGTTTGAAGCTCGGATGAGCTCGGATCAATGAGGCAAGAGGTCGTCCAGGCTTCCTTCAGGCTTGGACGAAGCCACGCGGACTTTGCCGGCGGCGATTTCCCGCAGCGCGGTCACGACAATGCGATTTTTGCTTTTTACGAGAGGATTCGCTCCCTTGTAAAGCTGCCGGGCACGCTTGGTCGCCAGATGAACGAGCTCATACATATTATCGACGCGGACCAGGCAGTCTTCGATTGTTACGCGGGCCATGAACACTCCTTATGAATCAATCATTCGCGCGGCATACACTCCATGCGACTTCATCGCGCGTTTTCAGTTAAGTACCGGATCTCTTTGGTCTAGTCAAGACACTGAATCATACATGCTGTCGAGCTCGGCCTTATATTTTCGGTTGATGAAGCCCCGTTTCACTTTCAACGAGGGAGTGAGTTCTCCGCTTTCGATGGTGAACTCAGTGGGCAGAATGATGAACTTCTTGATCGTCTCAAAACTAGCCAGGTGCGCATTGAGATCATCGATAATGCGTTGGATTAATACGGTGATCTTCGGGCTTTTTACCAGTTCTGAATACTGGCTGAAGAGGATCTCGTGATCATTCGCGTATTGAACAATGAGATCTCGGTCGAGCGTGACCAGAGCGGTCAGGTAATTACGTCGGTCTCCGTGAACGACGAATTGGTTAATGTACTTGTAGGTTTTCGCGAGATTCTCGATTTTCTGGGGCGCGACGTTTTTCCCTCCGCTCGTGATGATCACATCCTTCTTGCGATCAGTGATGCGGAGAAACCCCTCTTCGTCGATCTCGCCGATGTCCCCGGTATGAAACCAGCCGTCCTGAAGCGCCTCAGCCGTCTCGTCAGGGCTCTTGAAGTACCCCAGAAAGACCTTGCGTGACTTCAAGAGGATCTCGCCGTCCTCGGCGATCTTCACGCTGACATCGGCCAGCGGGCGGCCGACGGTTCCCAGCTTGAAGTGATCGGGAGTGTTCACCGCGACCGGTGCGCACGTCTCGGTCAACCCGTATCCTTCCATCAGGCCCAGCCCGACGATCTGAAAGAACGCGCCGACCTCTCGCGGAAGCGGGGCGCCTCCGCAGATGGCGTACTTCATCCTGCCTCCGAAGCGGTCCTTGATCTTCTTGAAGACGACCTTCTGAGCGGTCGCGTACTCGAGGGATGTTTTCAGGGATGGCCTTTTGCCTCTGGCAAGCGCATCGTGGTAGCGCTTGCCGGTCTCATATGCCCAGTCAAAGAGCTTTTTCTTGGCGGGAGGGCTTTGATCGACCGTCGTCTTGATCCGAGCGTAGGCTTTTTCGAATATTCTCGGCACGGCGAACATCGCGGTAGGGCGAATCTCGGCGATATTCTCCACAAGCTTTTCGATGCTCTCGGCGTAACATTCGCGATAGCCCATGGCGTAGTTCGCCATGGATTCGACCTTTCCCAAAATATGAGAGAAAGGAAGGAACGCGACCGTGATTTCCTCATCCGGCCGAATGTATTTGGAGAAGGCCTTCACCGTGTCTTCGATCACGCTCATCATATTGTCATGGGAGAGCATGACGCCTTTTGGAATCCCAGTTGTCCCTGAGGTGTAACAAATGGTGATGAGGTCGTTGGGCTTGGCGGCTCTGAGATTTTCGTCGAAGCGGCCCGGGGAGTTCGCCTCTTCCCGGTGGCCAAGCTCCTTGAGAGCCTGAAGAGTCAGCACGTCCTTGAGCTCAGAGGCTCCCTGCATGGCTTGTGACTCGATCACGATAATCTTGCCCAGATTCGGGAGCTTCTGCCTCTGCGAGACGAGCTTGCCGAGCTGCTCGGCGTTCTCGACGATCGCGACCTTGGCTTCGCTGTGATTCACTATATAGACCGAATCCTCGGCCGTGGTCGAGGCGTAAATCGGAACGGTGATCGCGCGAGCGCCCATGATCGCCATATCGCAGAGGGGCCACTCGTAACGGGTGTTGGAGAGGATGATCACCTTGTCGCCTGGGGCGACTCCCAGTCCCATGAGACCGAAAGAGACCAGTCTGCAGTGATCGTGGAATTCCTGGAATGTGATCTCATTCCACCGATCGCCAACCTTGCTGGAGAATCCCACCAGCTTTGGCGTGATCCTCACGCGCTCAAGAAAGGTCTCAGTGATCGTGCTCTTGATGATGAATGGCATCTGGCTTTCAGCCTCCGCTTTTTCTTCCTTGCTTGATCGCTTGATCCATTTCGCGTTCGGCTGATTTTCGTTTCAGCGTTTCGCGTTTGTCGGCCATCTTCTTGCCTTTGGCGAGCGCGAGCTCGATCTTGGCCCTTCCGTTCTTGAAGTACATCCGGGTCGGCACGATCGTCACGCCCTCGCGCATCACCGCTCCGAATAGCCGCTCGATCTGCCGTTTGTGCAGCAAGAGCTTGCGTCGCCTCAATGGGTCATGGTTCCAGATATTACCATGACTATAGGGAGCGATGTGAGCGTTGACGAGCCAGGCTTCGAGTGAGGAATCGCGTCCGCTCACTTCAACGTACGAATCCCTGAGATTCGGCGCTTGAGCGCGGATGCTTTTGATCTCAGTCCCGGTCAGCGCCATTCCGGCCTCGATGACTTCCTGGATGAAATAGTTCTGCCTGGCGGTGGGGTTGGTCGCGATCAGCTTCTCCCCTCCCCCTGGATTGGGATTAGCCGCCATGAGTCGGGTCCTTCTGGGCCGGGACAGGGTCCGTGGGCTGAGCGATTCCGAGCGACAAGATGGTATTGAAC
>CAYNDM010000043.1:0-13794 GCA_964395265.1 uncultured Bacteriovoracaceae bacterium | reverse complement strand
CTTCCGCCCAGCGGGGGGTTCATCGCGAAGTGGCTTCTGCTGACATCGGCGATTCGCGAGGGCCAATGGGCCTATGCCGTGGTCATTCTGATCGGTGGTTTGCTCGCATCGGGCTATGTCTTTCGAGTGCTTTGGTTCGCGTTCCTGTCCCGGGAGGAGCCGATCTCCGAGAGAGAGGTTCCGCTCTCTCAGTCCTTGGCGGTGATGACTCTTGGCATGATCATCGTCTGGATGGGGTTGCGTGCGGCGGAACCGCTCTCCATTCTTCAAGCCGGATTCCCGTTCGAACTGGTGGGGGAAAAACCATGAATTTGAGCTTCTGGATCCCGCTCTTTCTGCCGATCAGCTCGCTCTCCACGGCTTTGCTCATCCTTCCTTTTGGCGAGGGCCAAAAAACCCCGCGAACGATCGTCAATATGGCTGGAGCGACCGTGAAGCTGATCCTCGTCGGAATCGCGGCCCATGGCGTGTACACGGGCAAGTTCTATGAAGCTCGGCTTCCTCTATTCACGGATCTGGAGCTTTTTTTCAGGGTCGACGACGTTTCATTGCTGTTTCTTGCCCTTTCATCTGTTGTCTGGTTCCTCACCTCGCTCTACGCGATCGGATACCTGGAGGATTCGCCTCATCGGAGAAGATTCTTCTTTTTCTTCAGCCTCTGCGTGACGGCGACCATGGGAATCGCGACGGCTGGGAATCTCATTACCTTCGTCGTTTTCTACGAGATGCTCACCTTGGTGACCTATCCGCTGGTGGTGCATCGCGGGACTGAGAGAGCCTTGCATGCGGGAAGAGTTTACCTGCGATACACCTTGGTCGGAGGAGCCTTTCTCCTTCTCGGCGTGGTTTGGATCCATGCGCTCAGGGGGCCTACTGAATTCACGCGAGGCGGGGTTTTCGGAGCGTTAGGCGGAGACGATCAGGGACAGTTGATCACCATATTCGTCCTCATGATCATCGGGCTTGGCGTCAAGGCGGCCTTGTTTCCGCTTCACGGGTGGCTTCCGACCGCGATGGTCGCTCCAGCTCCAGTCAGTGCGCTTCTTCATGCGGTCGCCGTGGTCAAGGCCGGCGTTTTCGGGATCATACGACTGGTTTACGATGTTTTCGGAACGACGTTCGCCAACTCGTTGGGGTTGCTCGTTCCTCTCGCGGCGCTATCGTCTTTCACGATCATCTATGCCTCGATCCGGGCGCTGTTTCAAAAGGACATCAAGCGCAGGCTCGCTTTTTCGACGATCAGCCAGCTCTCTTACATCATCTTGGGAACCAGTATCTGGGGGCAGCTCGGAACCATCGGCGCGCTTACGCATCTGGTGCATCAAGGGATCATGAAGGTCACTCTCTTCTATTGCGCGGGAAATTTGGCCGAGTCCTTGGGAGTTCATCGGGTGGATGAACTGGACGGCGCTGGAAGGACCATGCCGTTCACGATGGGAGCGTTCACGATCGCGGCTTTCGGAATGATCGGGGCGCCCCCCGTGGCCGGCGTCGTGACCAAGTGGTATCTGGGGCTGGGAGCGGTGCAATCCCAAGAGTACTGGGTGATCGGCGTTTTGGCGGCGAGCAGCTTGCTGAACGCGGCCTATTTTCTGCCGTTGATCTATTCGGCTTGGTTCAAAGAACCGAAAGTCAGGTCGATGGAAGCCGGGCCTGAAGCATCCCGTTCGGAGCCATCTGGTATGCTCCTGATCCCTACCGTGGTCACCGCACTGCTGTCGCTTCTGGCTGGGGTCTTCGCTGGGTCGCAATTCAGTCCGCTTGGAGCTGCCAAGCTCATCACTGAACGGATGTACAGGCAATGAGTGTGCTGTTGCTGATCTCAATCCTGTTTCCGCTCCTGCTGGCCATGATGGGTCTCATGCCGCCTTTGGCCTGGGCTTCGGGGCGCCGTGCGCCCGGGGCATCGGGTCCGGCCTTAATGCTGGCGAGCGTGTTGAGTGGGGCTGTTCGCCGTTGGATCTGCCCTCCGTACTTTTCGGGTCTCGGATCGGGTTGGACGGAATCGGTAGAGGGTTTCTCTTTCTCAGTGCGCTTCTTTGGCTGATATCGGGACTCCTCACTCCTGATTGGCATCATTCCTCCTATTCCCAGAGGAGGTACTGGTTCTTTCACCTGTTGACTCTCGCCGGCAATCTTGGCGTGTCTGTTTCGCAGGACGCAGGATCCTTTTACTCGTTCTTCGCCCTGATGACTTTCGGCGGATTCGGGTTGATTTCGCATGATCGAAGCCTGCCGGCACAGACCGCCGGACGGGCTTACATCTCGTTGGCGATCCTAGGAGAGATGTCCATCCTCTCGGGTCTCATTTTGGCCTCTCATGAGGCGGGCAGTTTTGAGATCCAGGCCATCGTTGAGGCAATGGGCGTCTCGCCTTTTCGTGATGTGTTCAGCGCGCTGATCTTTCTTGGATTCGGCGTCAAGGTCGGCCTTGTTCCCCTTCATCTCTGGCTCCCGGTTTCGTATAGTGCCGCGCCCGTTCCGGCCGCCGCCGTTCTGAGCGGGGCGATGACGAAAGCGGGGGTACTGGGGTGGATCCGCTTTCTCCCGATTGGCCTGATGTTTTCAGAGGGGTGGAGTCTCGTCTTGATCGCATCAGGCGTGCTCATGGCGTTTTACGGAGTCTTCGTCGGCCTTGCGCAGACCCAGGTCAAGACCTCTCTTGCTTACTCGAGTCTCAGCCAGATGGGATATCTCACGATCGCGGTTGGTGCCGCTGTCGAGCCTGGGGCCGATGTGCTTCGTTCGTTGGCTGCTTGCCTGGCGTATGCCGTCCACCATGGAACGACCAAGGCCGCGCTTTTTCTCGGGCTTACGGTCGTCGCTGCGACTGAACGGTCTTCTCATCTTAGAAAGCTCGTGCTCTTTTTGCTACTGGTATCGGGTCTGTCTCTTGTCGGGGTCCCGCTGAGTGGCGGCGCATATGCAAAGGCCATTTTAAAAGAGGCCGGATCTCGGGTCGGTGCTTGGCATGAGCTCTCCGGAGTGCTCATGACGGCGGGTTCGGCGGCAACCGCGCTTCTTGTCGCGCGCATCATGGTGCTGTTCGCACGAATGCCGAAAGAGCGATCCGCGATGACTACGCGTTTGATCCTGCCCTGGATTCTTCTCGTGCTGTTTTCGACTTTCAGCCAAATCCTGATTCCGGTAATGCTTTCGGCCCTCGATCCGACGTTCTCGGATGAGCACCTCGTGAAAGCCCCTTCGGGCACGGCGCTGACGATCGCGATCATCCTTGCGCTTCTCGTTCTCTTCTGGTCGATTTGCGCGAGAGAGTCGGATCGACCCTCGATTCCCCCTGGTGATCTGTTGATTCCGGTCTCGCGAGCGCTTCGGCGGTTGAAAGCGGAGACCGAGAACATTTCACGGCATTATTGGGAGCGTTTCACGAGCTGGCGCCAAGAGACCTCCGTTCGCGTGATCCGGCGCGGGGCGGTCGCATTCCTGGAGTTCGAGAAGCTGCGAACCCGTGGATTCGCGGGCATAGGGTTGCTCCTCATTGTTTGGGCCGCCTTCTGGCTGCTTCTTGTCGGGGGTGATGCATGAGAAAAGGGACGGATGCCATGGCGATGGCAGGGAAGCTCCTGATCTTCGGCATCCTCTGGGCGGCTCTCACAGAAGGAGATCCCTCACAGCTCGGTTTGGGTGTGGGGATCGTCGTCCTGGCGGTGCTCTCGCCGAGATTGATACCGGTGGGCGCGCGGGCGCCGAGATCTCCGATTCGTCTCCGAGCGATCGCGGCCTACCTCGCTTACTTCTTCTATCATTCGCTGAAGGGGGGAATCGACGTCGCGTACCGGGCGTTTCGAATCGGCAGACCCGTTCGTCCCGTTTACCTTAGCTACCCGCTGAGGATTCCGCATGGCATTGAGGGCGAGAACGCGCGGATCGTCTTCGCGACCTCCATTTGCGTGTTTCCGGGCTCGCTGAGCTGTGTTTTCAGGGAGGATACCTTGATCATTCAGGTCCTCGACGAGGAGATCGTCGATTTGCCGTCGATCCGGCGATTGGAAGAGCTGGTTTGCGATCTATTCTCGATTTCTTTGCCGCCGGGTAGGGTAGGGCCATCATGATTTCTCAGCGACAATGCTGATCGCGCAAAGCTCCTTGGAGTAGCGCCGAAAGACGGAGCGCATTTCAAGAGCCCGTCGGAGCGCGACGCCGTCTCTGAGCAGATTCGAGACGATTCGGGCGGTTCCGAAAAGGCCTTCGTCGTCGATCAGGCGCTTGATCTCCAAGAGCGCCATGGGAACTCGGCGCGTGGAGACGATCCGAAGGCCGCCGCCTTTGACCAGAGATTCCCAATCTTCGACCCTCAGGGGCTTCGCGTTCACCCGGATGGTGGTCGATAGGTCGCGTTGGATGCGATTCACGAGAGCCTGGTCCGAGCTCAGGATCCCGAGCTCATGGATACCGAAACGCCCTCCTTCCTGGAGGATGCGACAGACTTCCTTCAGGATCCTCTCCTTCGCCCCCTCGGTCTGCATCGTAAGAAAGGCCTCTCCGCATACGACCGTGGCGCAGCCATCGGGCAATTGGGTGTTCTCGGCTGTCGTGATCAGAACCGAGTCAGATCCGCCTCGGATTTGTTCGCGTGTGCGCGTCGCCGCAGCGGCGTCGCGCTCGATTCCGACATAGGAAGCGGGACCGGCTTCGATCAGGAGCTGGGCGGTGCGACCGACTCCAGGGGCAAGCTCGACCACGTGATACAAAGACGTGATGCCAAGCGATTGGATCATCCAACGCGTCAACGCCAGCCCGCCTGGGCGAAGGACGCGCTTACCCATGGCGGCCAGCATCCAATGGCCGGGCATTTTGGCGTAATCAGGCTCTAAAGCTGTCGCATCGAGAGCTTCCATAGTTCCTATCTCCTTTGGATCAGGACTTGGACTTCGTCCTTGAGGTGCTTTACTTCGTGAGAAAATCCTCTCTCTTCCAGAAACGGAAGCAGGAACTGTGGGACTCTTTCATTGACCTGAACGAGCTTGATTCCTTCAGGGATCGTTTCAAGAACACCAAGGGTGAGCTCCATCGGCTCGGGTGGGGCCATTCTCCGCACATCGAGCGTCCAGGTGCAGGTCGTCTCGTCAACAGTGATTCGGCCGTCGAGCTCCGGAAACTCCCGAACGAGCGTACTCAGTACTGAGGCCGCTTTCTTGGCGCAGACTTCTTCGTGCGTCGCGGGAGACGGGCGCGCGCCCTCACGATAGAACCAGACGATCCAGTCGTCGCCCTCGCCGTGCTCTACCCAGTGCGCCCATCCCTGGCTTCCAAGGACTCGAAAGAGCGGAACGGGTTCGAAGGTGGCGCGAAGCCTCATGGCTCCGGTGGGAAGAGTCCTAGCGATAGCGTCCATGATGACGGAAAAAGGCTCTCCACCGCTTCTCAGGATCGGACGTACGTCGAGCTCGACGATTTCCGCGGCAGGGATCAGACTGACTTCTCGAGGTGCTTTTTCAAGATTCATGGTTTTCTCCTTATTTTGGGTGATCAGGTCGTCAGGCGTTTCTCAGTTCTTCGAGCGCTCCGGGTCGGATCATGGCCGGCGACCACTGCGGCGACCAGACAAGCTCCACCTCGACGGATTTCACTCCGTCCAAAGCGCCGAGCACGTCTTGGACCTCAGCCGTCATGAACGAGCCCATGGGACAGCCTCGACTGGTCAAGGTCATTTGAACGTGGATCGAGCCGTCCATCTCGGTCACGTCATAAACCAATCCCATATCGACGATGTTGAGACCGACCTCGGGATCAATAACCGCTTTGAGGTGCTCGTAGAGATCCTCGCGTGAGAGACTCATTCGTGTACTCCTTTCGTGTGAGGGTTTTGAGCTGGAACGCGGCGCTCAAGACTGCGAAGAGCAGAAGCGATGAGCCGCTATAGAGCAAAGACGAGGAACGCGTGGCGATTCCGGTCGCCCAGATGCAAACTGCAAGCGGCCCAAGGATCGCGCCGGCTAGGCCCAAGCGCTCATCGATCAGCTCTTTCACGCGCGGCGGCCTGCGCTTGGTTGTCTGCCCCGAGAACCTGATGAACCAGACCAGAAACGGGATCACGCGATGATAGATCCCAGCGTGAACAACGCGAGCCAGCCCAGCATCAGCGCTCCAACGAAGGCAGGGGCGTTATTCGTCAGGGCGAGCATGATCCAGGAAAACGGAAGGAAAGCGGTGGAGAGCGCGGCCAGCAGCAACCCTGGATCTCTCTCTTTGCGAATTCTTGCGCGGAAGAACAGGACTAGCTGCAGGCACCAGAGGCCGGAAGCGACGGCCGCCAGTGACCACCCTATCGTGGCGAATGGGGTAGGGACGTAGGCGCTGACCGCTCCCGCGACGGGGATCATCGCCCAGACCGGAACGGCGATTCGGATCGGAAGCTGGCTACAAGGTCCCGAGAGCGCGAACATGGGAACCAGGTGCGAACCCACTCCGGCGATCATCGCCCCAACCCAGCCGAAGACGGCGACCAGGATATGGGCGCTAAGATACCCCGGGGGAATCGCCGCCAGCGGATTCCCAGACCGAATCGAAGCCGCCATTCCGCCGAGGAGCCAGACGATCCAAAGAGAGGCGATCGCGATCATGGCATAGGCCCGCGTGAGCTGCCCTCGCTTGGCGCCCCAGAGCGCGGGAAGGAGCTGGATCGAAAAAAGCGCGAGGGCCAAGCCGAGCAGGACGGCGCCCGAAGCGATCAACGCCGGAATGTGAAAACCGAGGCCTGCCGCGAAGACGCCGGACCCGAGCGCCCAACCCAGGCGGATCCAGCGCGACAGGCCTTCGCCGTAAGGAAGAGCGCCGAGCGCGACTCCCAGGAAGACCTGCAGGGCGCCGATGATCGAGAGGCTCAACCAGCCCAACGTGATGAGATGGACCGCGCCGAGCACTCCGGGAGCGGCGAAGGCTCCCACGGCCAGCGCCGGAGTGTTCAAAGCCAAAGCGATTACCCCCGCGAGCAGGAACGCGAAGGCGGTCCCGAAGAACTTCAGGGCCTCCTTCGCGCTTTTCGATTCTGGAGCCGCCATTCCAGGGTTCATTTGAGCCGCCGTACCTTGACTTCCCAATCGATCGGACCGTTGACCAGGTATTCGAAAGAGAACGAGTCCTGCCCGTAGTCGGCTGCGAGCGTGTAGTACATGCACTTCGGATCATGGTCGACCGTCAGAAACAGCTCGTCGCCCTGACGCAGGGAACTCCAGGCGCCCAGGATCAGCTCCAGACGGTGTTTCGGCTCGACGGCTCGAACGTCGACCTTCACGCGGTTTTTGTAAGGCGTACTTTCCATGTCTCCGGCCCTTCCTGGAGGTATTCCCAGCTGAACAGGTTGGCCCGCTCGAAGCTGAGCTGGTGACGCAGTGGCCTTGGGTCGTGGTCGTTCACGAGAACGAAGCTTTCTCCTTTCTTCAGCTCATCAAAGGTGCGGAAGATGGTCGGATGCTTTTCTCTCGGAGGAATAATCGTGACATCGAGTTCTTTCATGCTGAGTTTTCCTTTCGTATGAAACCCACCTTAACCGGCGCCTTCTTATCTTTCTTTGCGCTGGGGCAAACTCTGGTGCATATTGCGCGCATGGAAGTCGACTCATTGTCGCCCGAAGTGCTGGCGTCCCCGCTGCTGCGCGGGATCACATCGACGGAGCTGGAACGGGTTTTTTCGCGAGCCACGCTCAAGAAATTGAAAAAAGGACAGGTTTTGTTCCGCCAGGATGAGCCCGCCAAGATCACCTACATGGTGCTTTCAGGCAGGGTCAAAATGCAGCAGGTGAGCGCCGACGGGGCGCAGACCCTGCTTCGAGTCCTTACGGCCGGCCAGATTCTCGCCATCGTGGCCACGGTCCGCGAGGAGAGCCCTTATCCCGCGACCGCCGTAGCGGAGCGGGACACGGTTCTGGTGGGTTGGAGCGGAAAGGCATTGGATCAGCTTTTTCTCGAGGTTCCCAGACTTTGTCGCAACGCGCTTGGAATTCTCAGCAGCCGCATCAACGAGATGCAGAATCGATTCGCGGAGCTGGCGGCCGAGCGAACCGAGCGCAGGCTGGCCCGCGCGCTTCTGAGGCTTGTCAGCCAGGTCGGGAAGAAGGAGAAGGTTGGAGTCTCGCTCGATCTCGCGCTGACGCGGCAGGATCTGGCCGAGATGATTGGGACCACGCTATTTTCGGTGAGCCGGATTCTTTCGGATTGGAGCGCGCGCGGCTGGGTGAAGCTCGGGCGCCAACAGGTTCATCTTCTCGATCCCCACGCGATTGTCAGGATCGCCGAGGAGGAAGAGCCGGCTTCCGATTAGCCTTGCGAATCGCGCTTCTCAGCTCTCCGAGAAATCGGCGCGGCTCGAGGTCGTAGGCCCTCATGGCATCCTCCAACGTCTCGAAAGGCGACATCGGGCAGCCTGGGCACGCCATGCGGTTTCGGACCAGGACTGAGATCGTCTCGGGGTGCATTCGCAGGAACTCGGAAATCAGGATCCCTGGGCTTAGGGTCGGCCTTCTTGTCATGATCTCAGAATAGGCCAAGCTCGCTGCCTTTTCCTTGCGATGGAGCAAACTCGGGCAGCAATTGAGTGAGCATCTTCCGGTTCATAGGCATCCTCCTGGTTACGAGCGTCCGTCGCGTCACTGGGATCGCTAGAATCTCCAGGATCAAGCGAGCAGCGCCCTTCTGGTGCGTTCAAGAATGTGTGCCACGTTCACGTCCCGGCTGGGATCGAGATCATCGGTCCCCACGCACTCGCAGAAGAGCCCAAGCGCGTGGTGCTGTTCGAGCAGGTCCTTGAACTCGACGAGGCGGTCCCGGAACATCTCGCCGTCGCTGACTTCGAAATCCCAGCGTGCTTTCTCGAGCGCGGTGAGCAGGCGATGGTGCTCCTCGCGATGAAAATCCCGCTCATGAGCCGCTAGCTTCGGGAAGATCCATCTCTCTTCGAATTGAATATGCTCCAGCACCGCTTCGCGTGTCTTGTGGAAGAGATCCCAGGTGCAGACCTTTTCGTCGCCCTCCAGACAGCAAGTCCCCTCGATGAGTCTTCGAATCGCCTCCATGATGAGCTGGCAGTCTTTTGCGATCGAATCCCTGAGTTGTTCACGATCGTCTCGCAGGTAGTGTACTCCCATAGCGCCCTCCCTTTGCTTCAGGATCGCAGGATCTTCAGGAAGGTTCTTTGCGCGAAAGCAAAGTCTCTGGGATTCGTGAAACGCAGGATCAGTCTTGAAAGAATTTCTCATTCACTTCGAATTCCGGATAGTCGTCGATGGTTCCTCGAATTTCGTAAATTCTCTGGATATCGAAAACTTTGCTCTTTTCGGCGAAATCGTGGTTTCCATGGGTCGTGATATGAAATCGGGCCGTCCGCTCCTTTCCAGCTAGGAGCCGGGGATCCGGGCCGACGCCGGGACATCTCAATGTTCCACAAAGGATCGCCAGAATGTCGCTATTCTGCACGAGCGCGGAGGAGACCTCCATGGGGCTCCTGCGGCCAAAGTCCTTCACCATGAAGATTGGCCGGGCGGCGCCCCGAAACCAATCAGAGCCGTAATCATGAGCTCCGTGATCGGAGACGATAAGCACCTTGGTGTTGTCGTACACTCCGTTGGCCCTCATCCAATCGAACCATCTGCCTAGCGCCTCAAGCACGCAACGCGTGGAGTTCAGTCTCGACGACTTGGAGTACAGCCCATCCCGCGCAGGATCGAGCGGGGTGCAGTCCTCACGAAGCCCGAAAGGAGAAATCAATACGTCATTCCAGATGAAGTGAAACTGGCCAGGCTCGGACGGATTTTCGGAAACCACGCTCATTTCAGGCAAGGAATCGAGCAAGAGGTACTCTCCGAAGCTCCTCTGCACGTTGATGGCCGCTTGTCCGGTATTCAATGCCGATTCCCATCGAGCGCTTCGATAGATCAGTGGCTTGAGAGATACCGGCAAGACCTTGAAGGCTACAAAGTGGAATATCGTCTCAGTGTCCAGCCTTCGAGTCGAGACAATGCCCCGGTTTCGCAAAAGCGCGTTCTCGAGATCCACCGGATTCACACACGATTCATGGCCCTTCAGCTCTGAGCAAGTCGCGAATTTGGCCTTCACGACATGAGATGAATACCCGTTTTCTGACATGAGACCGAAAAGCCGGTGGTACGCATCGATGATGTTTTGTTTGATGGTCTTGTCGGCCCGACGATTGATCTCAGTGGGGGAGTAGCTTTCTCCGCCGATCACTGCGGCTACGCTCGGCATGGTGTAGTTGCCGATCGACACGGCATTGGAGTATCGAGTGAACCCGCGATAGCGTTTGGCCAAGTCGCCGTCGGAAAAGATCCTGTCCAGCAAGTATCCGGCTCCCGCATCCGGCACGATCAGAACGAGGTTTTTCTTGATTTTGGAAAAAGCGAAAGTCTGCCCCAGGCTGCTCCGATCTGCTCCATCGGCCGAAGGGGTTTCCATCAAATGCCGATGCATATCGAAAGATTGATAGAGTTGAAATCCGACGGAAAGGAAAAGAAAGGCGAAGAATACGGAAAAGAACTTTGGAGCCGCTTTGAAAAGAAACCAAACGGGGGCAATGACCAAAAGCACGAGCGGGAGCTCGATGAATCGCAGCGAGCGTGCCAGCTCAAATATCCGTTCCTCGCCTACAAACCCGTTTCCTCGGAATAGGCCGTAGTCAGGCTGGATAATATAGCTGTACGCGGTCACAACTGCTGCCAGCCAGACCAGGAGCACGCGGTATCTGGTACCGAGCCAGAAAACAGGAAAAAACAATAGCGCCGTCACTCCCGCGGATATCGCGCCCCAGACCAAGACCTGGCTCGATCCCAGATATCCAAGGCGTTCGGGATCCGAGAAGTAGATGCTCAAGGGGTTGAACAGGAACAGCGTCACCGACAGGAACGCACTTGCCAAGGCAAGCGCCGCTAGCTCGCCAGAGTTGAACTTCATGGTTCCCATCGGATATTTTAGTTCCTGCATTCACGAAACCTGACTTGCTTCGATAAGCGAGCGAGCAGCTACGTCCCCGCTCCTTCCGACGTTGAAAATCCACTTCTTTCGTAGATCCCTGATCTTTTGTTTGAATTCATCCCCGTAAGAAAGCATTCCCTGGACCACCTGGGACAACCCTGTCAGCGAATGAGGCGGCACGACGGCGCCGAGCTCATGGCGAATGAAATCCTCGAAAAAAGGCAATCCGATCTTCTCATGTTCCGGATTGTTGATCTTGGGCGGGGTATCGATGAAAATCACGGGCTTCTCCAGCCCAAACGCGTACTCAAGCGCCGCCCCAGACCACTCGCTGATCATGACGTCCGCTCTTCGTAGCGAATCCTGGGTAGCCACATCGGTCTCGACCTCGAAGCGTCCGGTGCCTTGCCATTTGCGTTTGAATCGTTCCGGCCATTTCGGATGATGTCGAACAGTCATCGGATGCAGGCGCAAGCTGACCAGGAAACCCCCGCTCAGCAGGGGTTCCACGACTTCATCAAGGCAATGCTCGAGAATCGATGACGGGCCCCATGTCGGGGCTACCAGCACACGAGGGATTTCTTGTGCGGACGAATCTTGCGGCTTCTCGGCAAGGAGGAGGTCGAGGCGGCCGTAACCGTGCTCCACGAGTCGCTTTGGAGGCAAGCCGTATACGGCTTCAGTCCTTCTGATCTCTTCAATCTGATGGGGTCCTGTACAAAATATCGTATCGTAGGCGTCAAACGCCGCCTTTTTGTAAACGCGGTGGGTACTCGCCATGGAGTGGAACACATAGAAGTAGTGAACAGGGTTGGTTGAGCGCTTCAGGTGGAAGCTTTGCAGGTCAGGCATGGTCATGACGAAAGCCGAGGCCTCGATCGTCATGAAAAACAACGTTCGCGCTGCGCCTGTACCAACGCAGAACGCGTGGATGTGCGGATCGTCCGAGCGAAGTACGGGATCGGAGAAATCGGAAGTCACATAGGAAACATGTCGTCCGTTCCCGAGTGTAAGAGCCTTGACGATCGGGCCAAGATGGGCCCAATCCGCCCGACTTTCCGAGTAGAAAACGATATCGCGATACCGACGGTCGAGCGATTGAAAGGCCCTATAGTCGGACCATTCCTTCGCTCTGTTTTTTAGGAACGAGATCATGATTCATTGCGACGCACTATTCGACGAAACAGGTCCTTGATCTTCGTCCAATAGGTTCTCACAACCACTAAGGCGCCCAGTCCCGCAGCGATGATACTATGCACCGCCATGCCCCAGGCGCTTGGATCCAGATAGGCAAATGCATCCGCAGAATAAAAAAACGTAATCCCGAGCAATACCAGCACTTGTGCCATGACACCTCGTCAATCGAAAAACTTCGGCTCTCGCCTCAAGGAAGATCGCCTTGCCTCGGCCGCATCGACGTCTTGCATGGACAAGGTATTCAGGTTGAGCCGAAAAATAGATTTCTGCCAAAAGATCTCGCTCCAAAAGTCATATGAAGTCAAGCGCAAACGTCTTAAGAGCGGAAAATTTCAAGAAAAATGGCATATCGGCGTTTGGAGCGTGACTAGGTTGGCCGGCTGAATGCGCGGGCAAGTATGGCCAATCGCCTGGTGCGGTTCAGCCGGAGTGCCTCAGGATCTCGCATCGGAGCGATTGAAAGGCACCGTCTATCGCTTGCGCCGTCCTCCCCGGGTCAAGGCTGATCTGACCGTCGATGCCCTAAACAATACGGGGAGGTTCGGTACTTCGTGTACGAATGGTCCGTCTGTCCTTTCGCTTATTTCGTTTGTTCGCGAAGGCAGAGATTCTTTGGCGGGGCAGCTTTGACCCCGGTTTTGGGCGATCGCTATCACTGGTAGATCTTGGACAGGGACGGATTCGAGAACTCCCAACAACTGTAGCCAAAAAGCTGGCTACGAGTTCCCGATTCATGTGATGTGGCGTGATTTCGGAAGACTTCAAAGCGGACCCGACAACCCTAGGCCCATCTGATTTTGACTGCTACCGAGTGGGAGAAAATGGTGGGCACTGTGCCGGTACAAACGAACTTGAGCCGGCTACGGAACTTCAAGAACCCTTGCCACACGCGTAAGCATTGTGACTTGTGGCGATGATTGGGCACTTTCGATTTTCGATGGAGTTCTGCGAGCAGCACCTATTACTTGTCATTAGGCTATATACAGTTTACCCTAAAAAAGGAGGCGCGGAGCGATGATTACCCATTTTGACATGATTGCTAGGATTGCAACCGGAGCAGTGCTCGGTGGGGTCATCGGATTTGAACGTGACATTCACGGTAGACAAGCTGGGCTGCGAACGCACCTTATTGTTGTGTTTGTGACCCCCATTTCGCGTTGATACCCCCGGCCTCCTAAATCAGGAGGTCTGAAGTGAAAGAAGCAGTGATCCACACCCCAGTTACCCGGGACGGAAAGCGGCAGTTTACAGTCTGGCAGAAGCGACTGATCCTCAGAGAGCACGTCGAAACGGGCGCAAGCATTACGTTTCTGGCCCGCAAGTACCAGGTGCATCCAGTCACTATCTATGGATGGAAGAGGATGGTAGATCTCACCGGCGAAATGAGAGAACCCCATGGCTCGATGGACGAGCTTCTAGAAGAACTGGATCATCTACGCAGAGAGAACGATCGGCTGCGCATGGCTGTGGGCGACTTAGTCGTCGAAAAGGCCTGCCAGCAGGACATCATCGACGCTTTTAAAAAAAGAGAACAAAACGAGAGATTCGAGAAGTTACGGAAGAAGTACTCAAGCGCGGCCAAGCGCTCCGCCGAGTATGCCGCATTCTCGGCATCTCCAGGCAAGGCATCTACCAAGCCCGAAAGCGCGAGCTA
>CAYNDM010000042.1:1108-13899 GCA_964395265.1 uncultured Bacteriovoracaceae bacterium | reverse complement strand
AACGACCGCGTCGATCACGTTGGGATCGATGGGAAACGAGTTCCAATTCCTCAGGCGAAGTTCTTTCAGGCCCTGAAACAATCCGCAATCGATCAGGACACGGCTGTCTCCCGATTCGACCACGGTTTTGGATCCTGTGACCGTTCCGACTCCACCGAGGAACTGAAGGGTGACCGCCATGACTTAAGCGGATCTTCCAGGCTGGTAATTCTGCCCCAATACCTCACCCAGAACTCGGAGAGCGTCATTGTCGGTGAAGATCCCCACCACTTTGCCATTGTCCTGAATGATCGCCGATCCATATTTATGCTCAGCCATCTCGAAAACGACGTCGGCCAAAGGGGCGTCCGGGCTGGTGGTGTATGGGTCCGCGGTCATCACATCCTCTACCAGCAATTCACCCGGTCCTTGGAAAGACATCGCGAGCTTGACGTCGCGGTCAGTGAGAATTCCCACAAGCTTCCCTCCATGCTGAACAGGAAGATGGCGAATCCGATGCTCCTTCATCATCTCCTGTGCTTTAGCGATCGGAATATCGCGCCCGATGGTGTGGGGCTGAGTGGTCATGTATTTCATGATCTTAGGCATGCTTTTCATTGAAGTGATTTCCCTTTCTTGGGCATCCACCTACGCAACCCGCAGGCCACGAAAAACCCTTTAGGTTTCAAGGGGCGCCGAGAGACAACGAGACGAATTGTCCCAGTAGTCCGCGTCCCATGTCCCATTCCCTCCCGTCGGACAGCTTCTCCTCCACCCTGCTCGAACTGACCGTGGCACATCCGATGCTATTGCGAGCGGCTGATCAAGAAGTCCAAACCTGATTCGAGAAAGAGAGCTCGCCATGGATTCATACTTCCGTTCCCGCGCATTCGCCTCACCCGCATTCGCCTTTCTCGCACTTGCTATGCTCATCCCAGCCTCGGCATTCGCGCAGGACCTACCCGATCCACAAGACCTGCGCGATCCCCAAGACTCGAAAGTGCAGACACTTTTGCTCGCGCCCGATCAAGTTTTTAGCCCTACGGGCTTCGACGACAACGACAACGCCCAGCTCGTGATCGCGGGGACGTTCCCAGACACCTGTTACAACACCGGGCCCGCGGGCGCGCGTGTGGATCGGGACAAGAAGGAGATTCTCATCCGCAATACGGCGTATTACTTTCCTGGGTGTTTCTGCATTCAGGTCGGCGTACCGTTCTTCAGCACGATCGATCTAGGGCCTCTGCCCGCCGGCGATTACCAAATCCGGTATGAGACCGCGACCTCGCCCAGAGACGCTGGCGCGATCCGAATCGCGGAAAGCCCAAGCCCCGACCAGGATAATCACCTCTACGCTTCAGTGGATGAGGTCAGCTACGTGGCTGCGCGTGGCGACTCTCCGGCGCAGATTCACCTGAAAGGCGAATTTCCTGCCGACTGCCTGGTGCTCAAGGAGGTGAAGCTGATCCATTCGGATCCACAGATCCTCGAGATCCTCCCGGTCGCCGAGAAGACGATCGGAAACTGCGCGATCGAACCGGTTCCATTCGAAGCCACCTTGTCCCTGAAGGATCATCCTCTCAGAGGAAAAGCCTTGATCCACGTGCGATCGCTCAACGGCAAGGCGATCAACCGGGCCCTCGAGATCCGGTAGGAGATTGGAATTTTAATATCGCCCGACTCTAGCGGGGTTCCCGGGTTCGGTCGGGGGGGATTTGCGCGGGATCTTGTTGGCTCAGCTCTCGCTCAGATGTACTCCCTGCCTCATCCATTAATATTTTATGAGTATTGAAAATGAGGAAATTCGGATCATTCGTTCTGGGCCTATTCGCTCTTTCACCTGCCTTCGCAAACGCAGCCGATGTGAAACTTGGCAACGTGATCGCAGTGAAGCGCACGATTCAGCCAAGCCTCTCGGGCTGTCTCGAAAAACTCACGAGAAACAATCCGAGCGGCTATTTCACCTGTGAAATGTATGACCCAAGAACCCCGGACCAAACCATTTATACCGGGAGCTCGGTGCAATACTCGGGACCGAGTTGTAACTTCAGGCTGTACTTCAACAAAGGATCGTACGAAGTCGTCGTTTACGGCGATACACCTGCGGACACACTTTCGGCAGATGAAGCCGCAGCCTGCGTACGCAAAGGATTCGAAAGGGCTCTCTTCAATGGGGCGCCTACCCTCGATACCATTGTCTACACGATCGAGTAAGACAATCGGATAGTCGCAGAGATTCGACCCAAGTTTTTCGCAGCCTGGATGCGCGCACGCGTATCCAGGCTCTGTCATATCGAGCGCAATAACGCGTCATCGCGAGCAACGCGACCATGATTCGACTCAGCCTTCTCCCGTAGGGTCCACGGCATGGCGCGGACAAGAGTCTGGCGCGAGCAACGCGACCATGATTCGACTCAGCCTTCTCTCGTAGGGTCCACGGCATGGCGCGGACAAGAGTCTGGCGGTTGAGGCTTGAATACGGGTACCACACGAGCACCGATCGTGTAGAATCCCGAAGCGACCAGGAGCACGGCCGCGATTCGCTGAGTCTTTCCGGCCAGGGGCTTGAGTAAAGCCCTGGCCGCGACCTGCGCGCCTGCCAACGCGGGCACGGTCCCCATCCAGAATACGGCCAGTGCCAGGCCGCCTTTGAGCGGGTTCTGCGTCGCCACCGCGGCGAGAACGAAGCTGTGCAGCCATCCACACGGCAGCAAGAAGCTGAGAAAGCCCGCGGCGCCCGAGGCAAGAGGAGTCCGCGCTGAGATGAGTTGAGCGATCCATCTGCCGAAGGGCCCGGGGATGGAAAGATGAGGCGCACGGCCGACCCAGGCCTTCACCCCAAGAAGAATGAGGATGGCCCCCATCGAGACTGCCACGACGACAGGAACCCATGGCGGAAGGGAGCTTCCTAAAGCGCTTCGTCCAAGCCATCCCGCCAATGCGCCGGCCAGGGAGTAGCCCATAAGCCTGCCCAGGTGATAGAACAAGCTACTCTTCCAGCATTGCCCGAGAGCCAGTGCGAGGCCCCCGCACATCCCCGCGCAATGCGCGCTGCCCAGGATGCTCGCGAGCAGGACTGCCGACGGAAGGGTGATGTCAACGAAAAGGTCCGACAAGGCTGATCTCCTTTTTTTCTTCGACGGTCACCTGACGGGATTCGTCCACGGCAATCACTCTCACGGGCAAGCGCACCTTACCCAAGGTCAGGACGTCTTTCGGGAATCTGAAGAACAAATCCACTCTTCTGCTTTGCCTTCCATCCAGCGCGACCTCTGGCGTCGTCGTCACCACCTCCACTCCACGGCTCTTCAAGGCTTCGTCGATCTCGATATGAGCCAAGAGCCTTTCGCGAGTTTGGTTCTTGAGATCGAGTTTGTAGTGATTGATCACCAGCTCCTTGGGCGCATTCACGGTCTCGTACGGATCCCCTTTGGCCCGCAGGAAGGTGGCATTGAGCTGAGAGCGATGCGAGAGCGCCCAGGTGAGGCCTCCCACGATCGCCAGCATGACCCCGGAGTAGACGAAAGTCCTGGGCCGAAGGATGGAGCGCTTGTTGCCAGCGAGCTCCGCAGTAGAGCCGTATCGAATGAGGCCAGTGGGCTTTTTCAATCGGCGCATGACCTCGTCGCAAGCGTCGATGCAGGCCGTGCAAGCGATGCATTCCAGCTGGACGCCACGCCGGATGTCGATGCCGGTGGGACAGACCTGCACGCAGCGGTAGCAGTTCACGCAATCGCCGGCAGGCTCGCCCGCGGGGGCCCGTCCCTTTCTCGGCTCTCCTCTGGAGGTGTCGTAGACAACGGCCAGGGATTGGTCATCCATCAGGACACTTTGGAATTTTCCGTACGGGCAAAGAATGGTGCAGAACTGCTCGCGGAACCAGCCGAAGTCGAAAAGAGTCAAGCCGAACGCGAAGACCATGACCCCGAACCTCGCTGGATTCTCCCCGGGCGAGCGCCTGACCATGACCGCGAGCTCCTCAGTGCCGACGAAATAGGCGAGAAAGCTATGAGCGATCACCAAGGATGCAAGCGAGAACAAGCCCCACTTGGCGCTCTTCTTGAGGAGTTTTTCGGCGCTCCAGGGAGCTTCGTCCAACTTGCGTCGGACGACCGCGTCGCCTTCGATCCAGCGCTCGATCTTCCTGAAGACTCCATCGATGAAAACCGTCTGCGGGCAGGCCCAACCGCACCAGATACGCCCCCAAAGCGCGGTGGCGAGCGTGATGCCGAAGGCCACCGCCCCGAGAAGGAATACGAGCATGGGAGCGTCGTGCCCCCAGAACTCCGCTCCGAAGAGCACAAATCTCCTGTGGGCGACATCCAGGAGAATCGACTGCTCGCCGCCGATGCGGATCCAGGGCATGACCAGGAAGATCGCGATCAGCACCCAGTTGGTGTGATTGCGCAACGACCGGAACCGACCTTTGACGTCGGCTGGATACAACCAAAGCCGATGGCCTTTCTCATCCGTGGTGGCCAGGCGATTCTCGGGAAGTTCTCTTCGATTGTTGCTCATCTCACCTGCTTCATTCGGACTCAAGCTCCCCTTGCGGCGCCTTGGGATTCGCGGGTTTCGTTCCTCGGATCGACTTCACGTACGCCACGACCGAGACGAACTCGTCTGGCGTCATAGCCGCCTTCCAGGGAGGCATGCCTTTGTCCAAGACTCCATCAGCCACGACTTTGACGATCTCCGCCGTCTTTCCGCCGTGGATCCAGTACGCATCCGTCAAATTGGGGCCGATGCTCCCTTGTCCCTCAGGCCCATGGCAGGAGGAGCATTTGGCCACGAAAGCGGCCTTGCCCGAAGCCAGCTTGGCCGGGTCTTTCACAACGGCCGCGATCGTCTCTTCGCTCGGCCCATCGTCAGCTTTCGTATCGGCCTTCTTCGCCATCTCGATGGCTTGGAGCTCGGCCGCGAGCTCCTGAGCCTGATTCGGCCCGGGCCCGATGTGGTAGTAGGCGATATAGACGACCGAGAACGCGATCGCGCCGTAGAAGGTCGCCAGCCACCACCGCGGCAGGTGATTGTTCAGCTCCTGAATGCCGTCATATTCGTGGATCGGGACACCATCGTACTTGGAGTCTTTATTGTCGCTCATGGCCTCAATCCTTTCTTACGTAAACCGGCTCCAGATCCTCGAGCGGCATCTGCGAGAGCCTGCTGTAGAACTCCGTCCCGCCCCGGCGGCTGACCCAAACCAGCACGCCGACGAAAATGGCGAAGAAGATCACCAACCCCAGGCTCGAGAGCCAAGGATAGGGAAAACTCGAAAGCGCTTTCGAAATCATTTCACCCTCCCTTCACGGCGGTCTTCGCCCAGCCGCTGCAAGTAAGCGATCATGGCCACGATCTCCCGATCCTCCAAGCCGTCGGGACCGCCCTGCTCCTTGAGCCGATTCGCGATGAGCTTGGCCTCGAAACGCGCATCCGCCTCGGCGTTCTTCACTTCTGAATCGGAGTACGGCACGCCCAGGCTCTGCATCACCTGGAGCTTGCGCTTGCTCAACCCGAACTCAAGCTTGTCTTTGACGAGCCAAGGATAGGCCGGCATGATCGATCCCGGGATCACGTCACGAGGGTCGAGCATGTGACGGAAGTGCCACATATCGGGGTACTTCCCTCCCACTCGCGCCAGGTCCGGCCCCGTGCGCTTCGAGCCCCATTGGAAAGGCCGATCGTACATCGATTCTTCGATCGTCGACGCGGCACCGTAACGGATCACGTCGGGCTTGAAGGTGCGGATCATCTGCGAATGGCAGTTATAGCAACCCTCTCGCACGTAGATATCGCGCCCGTGAAGCTGGAGCGCCGTGTACGGCTTGACCTGCGAGTTCTCAGGAACGAAGTCCTTGGCGATGAACGTGGGATAGATCTCGATCACGCTGCCCACGGCCACGGCGAGGATCGTGAGACTGGTGAACGCCGTCGGAAGCCCTTCGAGAATACGGTGAGGCTTCTCGGACCAATCGGCGGCCGACATCCGAGGCAGAGGCGGCGCCATGACCGTCGTTTCGGCCGGAGCCTTCTCAGCCGAGAAAACTGTGCGCCATACGTTGTAAAGCATGACAGTGAAGCCGCCCAGGTAGAGCAACCCGCCCAAAGCGCGGACCCAATAGAGCGGAACGATCTTCAGGACTGTCTCAACGAAATCCGGGTAAACCAGATTGCCCGAAGCATCCACCGCACGCCACATCAGCCCTTGGGTGATACCGGAGGTCCACATCGAAACGATGTAGAGCATGATCCCGGCGAATCCGGCCCAAAAGTGCGCGTTCGCCAGGCGCTTGCTGTACAGCTCCGTTCGCCAGAGCTTGGGAACAAGCCAGTAGATCATCCCGAAGGAGATAAAGCCGTTCCATCCTAGCGCCCCACCGTGGACGTGAGCGATGATCCAGTCGGTGTAGTGGCCCAGCGAGCTCACCGACTTGATCGAGAGCAGCGGGCCTTCGAACGTGGCCATCCCGTAGAACGTCACTCCCGCCACCATGAACTTCAGGATCGGCTCGCTTCTCACCTTGTCCCAGGCCCCGCGAACCGTGAGCAGGCCGTTGATCATTCCGCCCCAGCTCGGCGCCCAGAGCATCAGCGAGAAAGTCATGCCCAGGGTCTGAGCCCAATCGGGCAAGGCGGTGTAGAGCAAGTGATGCGGTCCCGCCCAGATATAGATGAAGACCAGCGACCAAAAGTGGATGATCGAAAGTTTGTAGCTGTACACCGGGCGATTGGCCGCCTTGGGCAGGAAGTAGTACATCAAGCCCAGGAACGGTGTCGTCAGCACGAAGGCCACCGCGTTGTGCCCGTACCACCACTGCACCAGCGCGTCCTGCACGCCCGAATAGATCGGGTAACTTTGCCAACCGGAGACCGGCACCGCGAGGTTGTTGATGATGTGCAGGAGCGCCACGGTCACGATCGTGGCGATGTAGAACCAGATGGCGACATAGATATGCCGCTCGCGGCGGATCATCAGCGTCTTGAAGAAGTTCACGGCGAAGATCACCCACACCACGGTGATGGCGATGTCGATGGGCCATTCGAGCTCGGCGTACTCCTTGCCCATCGAAAGACCCAAGGGCAAGGTAATCGCCGCGGCCACGATGATCAGCTGCCAGCCCCAGAAATGAAGCTTGCTCAGCAGATCCGAGGCCATTCGGGTCTTGAGCAGGCGCTGGGTCGAGTAATAGATGCCCGCGAAGACCGCGTTGGCCGCGAACGCGAAGATGGCCGCATTGGTATGCAACGGGCGCAGCCTGCCGAAGGTCAGCCAAGGCAGGTTGAGGTTGAGGCGCCAATCGGCGAGCTGTGAGGCGACGAACACTCCCAGGAGGAAGGCCACGAAGCCCCAGACCAGCGTCGCGATGACGAACTTCTTCACGATGCCGTCATCGTAGGAGAACTTCTCGAGCTGCTGACTATTTTCCATGAGTTTCCCTTTCATCAAGAAGAATTCGGTATGCGGGAGTATCCAGGTCCTCGAACTGCCCGCGGCGTGCCGCGTAGACAAAAGCGACGGCGAATCCAAGGCCCAGGAGCAATGCGAATGGAAGGAGAAAAAAGACGATGTTCATGGACCGGCCTCCCTGAGGATCGCGCGCATTCTCCGCGTTCCGATCAGCGCGCAGGTGAACACAGTGAAGGCGCTCACCGGCATGAAAAACGCCGCGAATAGCGGGGTCACCCAGCCCGCGATCGTGGCTCCGGCACCCACGAAATTGTAGAAAAGCGAAAAGACCAGGTTGCGGCGGATCACCCGGATCGTCTCGCGGGCCAGCACGATCATCCGATAGATCGGCATCACGCCCGGACTCTGAAGGTAGCCGTCCGCAGCGCGGAGGCTGATCTCCATCCCGCCGTGCACGGCGACGCCCACGTAAGCCGAAGCCAGCGCGACCGCATCGTTCGCGCCGTCGCCCACCATCAGGACGCCGTCCCGGCCCTTGACGCTTGAGCTTTTGCCTTCGGGCGAGCACTCCGCGATGATCCGCTCGCGAGAGATCCCCACTCGCTCCCCGACCTGGAGCGCGGCTCCCCAGGTATCGCCGGTCAACATCCCCGGCTCGACGCCGATGGATCGGAGCGCTCTGATCGCCGATGCCGAGTCCTCGCGAACCCGGTCTCCCAAAAGAAGAGTGCCCGCGAGCTTCCCGTCCACGCGAACGGCCACCGCGGTGCCTGGCGCCGCACCCTCGCCTCGCCATTGCAAAAGCTCAAAGAAGCGGCCTTCAACCTGGCCGCTGACTCCCTTGCCCAGGTCTTCGCGAAAACGCTCGACCGGCAGAAGCTCCCAAACCTGCCCGGCTTGAATATGCCGCGTGATCGCCCGCCCCAGCGGATGATGGGAGCGCGACTCCAGCGTCACCACGGCTTGCGGAAGCAAGTCGCGAAGCCGCGCCGATCCAGGCTCCTCAAGCCAGGGTGCCGGTCTCCACTCCACGACCTCGAAGTTCCCGGCGGTGATCGTACCCGTCTTGTCGAGCCAGACCTCGCGCACATGAGCGAGCTTCTCAAGCGCCTGAGCTCCCTTGATGATCATTCCTGCGCGCGCGGCCTTGCCCAGCGTGAAGCTCATGCCGAGCGGAGTGGCCAGAGCCAATGCGCACGGACAGGTCACGATCAGAAGGGCTAGCGTGCGATCGAGCCCCTCTGAGAGCCCGTATGCAAGGCTCACCGTCATGAAAACTCCGGCGGCCAACACCAGGACGCCTGCCACGAAGTACTTGGCATAGCGATCGGCTAGGCCCACGATCGTCGATTTGGAGCTCGCATCGCGCTCGACTGCGGAAAGGATCTTGCCGAGACGGCTCGCCGCCCCTCGCGCCGAGACCTTGACCAGCAGGGGAGCGAGCGTATTCACGGTTCCCGCGAAAACCTGGGTGCCAGGCGCCGCATCGCTCGGCTCGGCCTCGCCGGTGAGTAGAGCGCCGTTGATCTGGCTTGATACCTCGATCACCTGCCCGTCCACCGGGATGATCTCCCCCGCGCGGACCTCAAGGACGTCCTCGGGAAAAACCGAATCCAGCTGAACTTCCCGGATCACCCCGTCCAGCATCCGCTTTCGGACCACCGATGGGGTGAGGAAGAGCGCGAGGCTCGAGGCACGAAGCGCAGCCTGCTGGCTACGAAGAAGCAGATAGCGGGTCGCCAGAAGCAGAAAAACAAGCGCCGTGATCGAATCGAAATAGACGTGATCCGAGCCACGGATCAGATTGACCGTGCTCAACACCGCGCCCAAAAGGATTGCCCCGGCCAGCGGCAGATCGATCGAGACGCTTCTCGCCCGAAGCGAGCTCCAGGCGCTCTTGTAAAAAGGAGTGGCGCTATAGAAGAGCACCGGAAGCGTGAGAGCGAAGCTCACCCAGTTGAACAGGGATGCAATCCACCCGCTCGCGCCACCGTAGACCGAAATAGCGAGCAGCATGATATTCCCGGCGCAGGCCCCCGCTACGCCCAGCCTCAGGAGCATCCGGAGGTTTTCGCGCTTTTGGTGGATCTCGCTCTCGCCGTCGCGCACGGCATGCGGACGATAGCCGAACTTCTGAAGCTCGCGCGCGCAGGCGGCGAACGAACCTCCCGGAGCAATCGTTACCGTGGCCACCGAAGTGCCGAGATCCAGCCTGGCCGCTTTCACGCCTGGCACCAGCTCGGGCAGCTTCTCGACCAGCCAGATGCACGCCAGGCAATGGACGCCTTCCAGATAAAAACGCATCACTCCATCGATTGCGTAGCTCTTTTGGAACTCGGGATCGTCCAGGTAATCGAAAGTGTCGGATCGCTCTTGAACCGGCGAAGCCTTTCTGAATCCACCGGTCAAGGCCTTGAGCTCATAGTACTGCCCGAGGCCGCGGGCATTGAGGATGGAGTGGACGGTCCTGCAGCCTTGACAACAAAACTCCTCGCCCGCCAATCGCGCGGGAACTTCATTTCCGCAATGAAGACATACGGAAGCGCGAGTCGCGAATGCTGGGGCGGTTGCCTGGACTTCCATGAGCGCGGATGGGTTGCAGCGCATATGCCCGGCTCAGGTATTGAAACAATTGGGTTTTTTTAGCCGGCACCGGGACAATATTGGCAAATCCCGTGATTTTCCGAGACTAATTGTCCCAAATCGCCTTTGCTATTTCTCCTTCTTGCCTTATGCTCGGCACACCCTATGTCCCTGAAAATCCAAACGGATCCCAAGAACATCTTTTTCAGATGTGTCGAGGACTCGAACGAAGCCATCATGATCACCGGCATGGATGGCAAGCTGCTTTACGTGAACCCCGCCTGGTCCCGGATCTACGGATTCACACTCGAAGAAGCGATCGGAAACTCGCCTCGCCTCCTGCACTCAGGCATTCAGGGACCTGAGTTCTACGCCGAGATGTGGAACCACATCCGCGACCCCGAGATCGCGCATTGGAAGGGTCAGATCATCAACAAAGCTAAGGACGGACGACTCGTGCCGGTCCTGCTGACGATCACCCCCTTCAAGAATTTTGACGGCCAGATCGAAGGCTATATGGGCATCGCCTTGGACATGAGCGAGCAGAAACAGCTCGAGGCGCAGGTCCTTCAGCAAGACCGGCTGGCGTCCATCGGCCTTTTGGCCAGCGGGCTGGCCCATGAGATCGGAACCCCTCTCGGAGTAGTCCGCGGTCGCGCCGAGATGATCAAAATGGACATTCCGGACGGGCCTGCGGCCCGAAGCCTGGACACGATCATCAGCCAGATCGATCGGATCACCAAGCTCATCCGATCGCTTCTGCGGGTGAGCCGAAGCTCGACCGACCTGCAGATCGACGATGTATCGGTCCAGGATGTCGTCGACGAAGTCTTCTCATTGGTCGGGCAGAACTTCAGACAGAACTCGATCGCGCTAATCACCGAGATTCAGGAAGGGCTCACGGTCCGCGCGGATCCCAATCGCCTGCAGCAGGTGGCGCTCAATCTCGCGATGAACTCCATTCACGCCATCAAGAAGGCCAAGGAAGCCGATCAGCCAGGGCCTCATCGGTTCACGATCCGCGCGAAATGCGACGGGCGTCACGTGCGGATCGAGTTCGAGGACACCGGCTGCGGAATCCCGCCCGAAAATATGCAAATGCTCTTCAAGCCGTTCTTCACCACCAAGGACGTGGGCGAAGGCACTGGACTGGGGCTAGCCATCGTCGCCAAGCTGGTCGAGGAGATGAAAGGCAGGATCAGCGCGGAGAGCCAGGTTGGGATCGGAACGCGTTTCACGCTGGAGCTTGAAGCGGGGACTGCGTAGCGGCGCGGTCTTTTTAGCGGAGCCACTTTTCTGATCACCGGCGCGCGTTTGGCGGCGCTGCTGTCCACGGGGCAGCGCTCTTAGAGCATAGCGGCGTTCCTGATCACCGGGGCGCTGTTCACGGGGCGGAGCTCTTAGAAGGGTGCCTGAATCGCTTGATCACGCTTCCACGAACAAGATCCGGGCCCTCAAGAGGGTGCTCGTAGGCGCCCTTGAAAACCCATCCCTTCCCCGCGTTAACAGTACCTTCGACTGAAAGCCGCCTTGAGGCACCCCAGGCGAGATCAGGGGCATCGGGGTCAATCCTGCCTCGAAATCCGCCTTTGACCTCCGAACCGGAAGGTCGATGGCGGGCGCCCGCCCGCAGATCCAACTGGGGCCCAAAGTGGCGATACCCTAGGATCGCATCCCCCACGACGGACCACTCTTTCGAGACGCGTTTTTCGCCCTGAAGCGAGACATAAGTCAGGTTGGGATAGAGACGAACCGTGCTCAAGCTCATATCCCGGACATCTTTGAATCCCGGGACATACTGCCGAACACCCCTGATATCGAGTCGGGAATCGTCATCGCGCGAGCGCGCCTGAAGGTGCACTCCCACATTCGTCGATGCGAGTCCAGAAAAAGCCCCGCCCCCTGCCCAGTTCGCGCGGACGTGAAGGGAACTCTCGCTCCTCGCGCGAAGCGCGGCGCCTGGCCCAAGCCAGGGGGAGTTCAATCTCTGCGCGAAGCGCCCGTAGACATGCGTGAGATCGAAATCTCGGGGACCTCCCGATTGCTTCATCGTGCCGAAGGTCACGCTTCCTGAGGCGGGATCTGACTCCGGGTCATGGTAGCGGAACCCTCCCGCGACGCCCACGATATTGGTCCCAGAGGCTTCTCCCGTGAATGCGTATCCATCGAAGCGCCCGGAGCTAACCGCCAGGCGGGCCAGTCTGTTTCTTTCAGGATCGATGAAAACATCGATATCCTCCAGGTTGGCTCCGGTCGCATCGGCCACCCATGCGCCCAGTTCCGAGGGCAATTGGCCGACCAGCTTCCCTCCGGGTTCAAAGATCCAGTAAGCATGCCCTCTCTGATCCGGCTGACTGATCGACGCGATCTCCGTTCCCGTGGGTGCCTCGGTGACCAGATCATAGTTGAAACGCACGAGCTTGTCGTTCTGTGAAGGGTGCCTGGCGATCACGGTCGAGTGAGGGACCGCGCTCGTGTACGCGAGGACGTAAACGTCCTTCCATCCCATCTCCCGAAGAACCTCCCCCTGAAAGGATGCAATGTCCCTGCAAACGCCGGCTTCCTGCCCGGAGCGAATCGCCTCCAACAGATCGGAACCGCGAAGCGCCCCTCCGGTGAATCCCTTCCCGGCGCGCCCGCGATCGTAATTATCCGCCAGCCATCCGCCCAGGCTCTGAGCGAATGCCTTTTGTCGCTCCAAATCCCAGTGGCGCGCAGCCTCTTTCGCCGCAGGCCTCCAATTCTCTCCCTCGGCGCTCAGAAAACGATCGACCAAAACAGCATCGCGAGCGCTTTCTTCGACCAGTTCCCAATCGATGTT
>CAYNDM010000042.1:0-1098 GCA_964395265.1 uncultured Bacteriovoracaceae bacterium | reverse complement strand
GATCCTCCCCCGCCTGCGGGGGCGCCGCTTCCTATCTCCGGCTCTTTCAGCGCCCGTCTCAGCCAGGCGATGTAGCGTTTGGCGATTTCCTCTGCCGGAAGTCGACGCGCTTCGGCCAGCGACGGATCCAGGCTCGCGAGCCGATCTACATACCCCAGGCTACCGAGGAGAATGCTCGCGCCAGAGGTCGCGCTAGGATCGACTACGATAGATCCGCCAGAAGACAATTCTCCTGATTGGACCTTCATGACGGCGAACCATCCTCGATCGTCTCGAATCAGGGGAGAGGAAGAAGACGCATCGGATGGATCACAATCAGGCTCGGAAGCAAGCGTCGCCGATTGAAGTTCCGCTCTCTGGATCATCAATCGTGTCTGAAGAGGGTCGAGATGATAGGGAGGAGTCGAGCCCACATAAGCTTCATAAAGCACCTGATGGACTGTATCGAGCCCAACCACCTGTGCCCAGCCGGAGCTGGCGATTCCTGACGAAAGCAAAACCGCAAATAGAATGCGCACGCTCGAGGCGCGGAGAATCGCCATTCATCTGATTTTAAGGAAACCGGAAAGGCTTGTCATCAGCGGGAGCTAAGCGCCCGAAACTCGAACTGAATTTGAGCTATCGCGCGGGAGCGAGGCGGGCAAATCGACTAGGTTCTCCATTCGAGGCTCGCGGAGCCCGCGGCCCTCCTGGAAGACCCCTACTCGGCGCCCGCGCGTCGACTCGCGAAGTCCGGAACCTATTCGGCCTCGCCCTCGACCAGTTCCTCTTCCTCAGGCGCATGAGCCGCAACCAGCCCGTATTCGCGCTCTTTGCGATAGAGAGTGCGGCGATTGATTCCCAGGATCTGGGCGGCCTTGTCCTTCTTCCCGCCGGTCTTCTCGAGCACGACCTGGATATAGCGCCGCTCGAGCTGCTCGAGAGTGGGAAAATCGGCCGTAGCCCCACCGAAGAACTCCTCGGGGTTCGAGGCTTCAGGCGATGGAATATCCATTTCATCCACCATGGGGCCTGGGCTCAACACGACGGAGCGCTCGATCAGGTTCTCGAGCTCCCTCAAGTTTCCTTCCCAGCGCAGGCTCATAAGTTTCTGGATCG
>CAYNDM010000041.1:0-13935 GCA_964395265.1 uncultured Bacteriovoracaceae bacterium | reverse complement strand
AATGCCGGCACACATCTGGGAGAAGCCAAGGATCGATTGAAGAACATTGAGGTCTTTTCCTTCCGGGAGTCCCGTCTCCTGAGGATCGAAGCCAATGATTTCAGATACCAGTACCGCCGAAACGATTTCATTCCTCCCGGGGACTTCGTCTGGTCCGCCGAGTGGATGATCACCCCCGGCGAGCCCGCTCGAGTCAAAGAGCTCATCGATCAGACTCTCGCTCGTCGCAAAGCGACTCAGCCCATTGATTACCCCTCTTGCGGGAGCGTGTTCAAGAACCCCAAGGAGAGCGGCATGTCGGCATGGCAGGTGGTGGACCGGCTGGGCCTTCGTGGGCACCGCGTCGGCAACGCGCAATTCGCCGAAAAACACAGCAACTTCATCATCAATCTGGGAGGAGCTCGGGCGAACGATGTTCGAGCCCTGATCGAGCTCGCCAAGGCGCGCGCGCGTACGGAGCTCGGCATCGAACTTCAAGAAGAAGTGCGGTACCTAGGCAGGTTCGATCAATCCCTCTAGAGCGAACGGTGACGTCAGAAAGCTGGCTTGCCATGGGCGTTCGGCAATAAATGCCCATCACCTTGAGCGACGACTCTGTTAGAATTGGCCCATGGCTACCCGAAGCATCGTTCGAGCAATGCGCTTTCGCGGGCGCCCGGTCATTCCAGGGGATAAGTCGATTTCCCATCGAGGGCTGCTTTTCGGAGCCATGGCCGAAGGCCGCTCGGAGGTGACCGGGATTCTCGAGAGCGGGGATGTCCAATCGACCGCCCGATGCCTGCGCGCGCTAGGAGTTCGGATCGAATCGTCGGGAGACCGGACATGGATCGAGGGCATGGGAACCGGCTTTCGCCCGCCTGCCGAGCCTTTGGATTGCGGCAACTCCGGGACGACCATGCGCTTGCTCATGGGCGTTCTGGCGGGCCGCCCGCTGAGCGCCACGCTCGTCGGCGATTCATCCCTGATCAAGCGGCCAATGAGAAGGGTGGCGGAGCCCCTTCGAATGATGGGCGCGAAAATCGATCTTGCGCAAGACAACTTCGCGCCGCTGACGATCCACGGATGCCGCCTGCACGGGATCGATTATGACCTCAAGATCGCAAGCGCGCAGATCAAAAGCGCGATCATCCTCGCGGCACTGACCGCCGATGGCGTGACCCGGATCTCAGGCGAGATCCATAGCCGTGACCATTCGGAACGGCTCCTCGCGCACTATGGCGCCAAGGTCGAGACGCTTCCGTCGGGGGTGATCCAGATCGAAGGCCCTCAGAGGCTACGATCGGGTTCCTTGCGCGTTCCTGGAGATCCTTCTGCGGCCGCGTTTTGGATGGCCGCGGCAAGCCTGGTCCCGTCGGCCAGCGTGGAGATGGAAAACGTCTCGCTGAATCCGACGCGGATCGGATTTCTTCGCGCGCTTCAAAGAATGGGCGCTGATATCGCGATCGAGATCACGACCCAGGAGCCCGAACCGGCGGGGAGTATCCGGGTCAAAGCTCGCGAGCTCCGCGCGACCGAGATCATGCCCGATGAAGTTCCAAGCCTGATCGATGAACTGCCTCTGATCGCGGTTCTTGCGAGCCAGGCCGAGGGTCGGACAGTCGTCCGAGGCGCCGAAGAGCTTCGGGTCAAGGAAAGCGATCGGATCGAGGCGGTCGCGGCCAATCTCAGGGCGATGGGAGCGAAGATCGAGACGCTTCCAGACGGATTTGTCATTGAAGGCCCCCAGGATCTACGGGGTGCCGAGATCGAAAGCTTCCATGATCACCGCATCGCTATGGCGTTCAGCATCGCCGGCCTGGTTGCCAGCGGAGAGACAACGATACTGGCCTCGGATTGCGTTTCGATCTCATATCCGGCGTTCTATGAAACGCTGAAAGAGCTGACTCGATGATTCGCGGCGCCTCGGTAATCGGCACTCCGATTTCGCATTCGCTTTCCCCAGCCCTGTTCAGCTTTCTTTCCCAACGCGTGGGAATGAGAGGATTCGATTATCAGGCCGAAGAGATCCAGCCAGAAGCGCTTCGGCGGTTCGTGGATCGCGCCAGGGAGAGGGAGAACTACGTCGGATTCAATGTCACGATTCCGCACAAGGAGAATATTCTGGGGTTACTGGACGAGCTGACTCCCGAAGCGCGCTCGATCGGCGCGGTGAACGCGGTGCGAGTTCGCGACAAAAAGCTCCTTGGGGCGAATACCGATGTCTACGGGGTCACGCAGTCCTTGGCGACGGTTGGAGTGGAGCTCGATGGATCAACCGCTTTGATTCTGGGGGCGGGAGGAGCAGCGCGTGCCGTGTCTTACGCTCTGGCGGATCAAGGAGCGACCAGAATCCTGATCCTTAACCGAGGGAGGGAACGCTCCCGGCGACTCGCTGATTCGATGTCCAGACTCTTTTCGCGCTGCGAGTTCAGTTGTCTGGGTTCGCTCGCGGAGGCGAAGCCAGAGCGCATTCAGCTGATCGTCAATGCGACATCCCTTGGAATGAAGTCTTCCGACTCCGAAGCGGATCGATTTTTCGCTCCTATTCGAGAACTTTCATTCGCTTCCGAGGCATTGTCTTTCGATCTGATCTACAATCCAGAGCGTACGCCGTTTCTGAAGATCGCCGAAGAGCGCGGGTTGAGGACACTGGGAGGAATCGGAATGCTGGTTCATCAGGCGCTGAAGGCCTGGGAGCTATGGGGCTTTGACCGTCCGCCAGCCGAGAAGCTGGTTCCTGAAATATCGGCTCATCTCAGAGCCATGCTCCGATACCGTGACCTGGGCCCGATCTACATGACTGGCCTCATGGGGGCTGGAAAGAGTACGGTGGGGAAGATTCTGGCGGAGCGCCTGGCGCTCCCATTTATCGATCTGGATCGAGAAATCGAGAAAGAGCAGGGGTTGAGTATTCCGCAGATATTCGATCGATTCGGTGAGCCCAGATTCAGGGAGCTGGAAGTCGCCGCGATCGATCGAGTCTCCCGGCTTTCGGCTGCCGTGGTCGCGCTCGGTGGCGGATCTCTCCAAAATCGAGATACGCTACGTCGGATCGAGGATTCCGGGTTGTTGATCTACCTTGAGGGCAATGTCGACACCCTACTGAAGCGGATAGGAGAGCAAGCCTCATCCCGGCCCCTGATTTCGTCGGACTCTCACACGGAGAGGAAGAAGCGTCTCGAGGAGCTCTTGACCGCGAGAGCACCGATGTATGAGCGGGCCAAGATTCGCATTCAGACCGATGCGCTTGCACCGGAGCAGGTTGTGGAGCGCCTGCTTGAGAAGCTCAGGACGACCATGAAAGGGAAGAGCTGATGAGCCCGAGGTTCCGTTCCGCCCAGGTGAAAGTCTCTTTGGGAAGTCGATCGTATTCGGTCAGGATCGGATCCGGCGCGCTCGATCATCTGACGAAGTGGCTCCCTAAAGGGGGAACTAAATCCGCGGTTGTCCTCTGCGACGCCCGATTGGTCGACGCTCGCGCCCGCTTGGAAGCCAGTCTGAGGCGGTCGGGATGGAGAGTCCATTGTTTCTCGGTGGATGCCGGCGAAGGATTGAAAGAGATCCGGTCCGTTTATCCGATTTACGATGAATTGCTCAAAGCCGGGTTGGATCGACACTCCACGCTCTTCGCATTGGGAGGCGGAACGATCGGGGACGTAGGCGGGTTCGTGGCCGCGACTTATCTCAGGGGAATCGACTGGGTGGGAATACCCACGACTCTGTTGGCGCAGGTCGATAGCTCGGTCGGCGGCAAGACCGGTATCAACCATGACTCTGGGAAGAATCTGATCGGAGCCTTTCATCAGCCCAGGTTGGTCGTATGCGACCCTGATCTCCTGAAAACCCTTGGTGAGCGTGACCGGATCTCCGGATTCGGTGAGTCGGTCAAGTACGGTATCGCGTTCGATCCAAAGCTCTATCGTTATCTGAAGGATCACGTGCGGGAGTTCTTGGACCTGAACCCGGCGGTCATCTCTTCAGTAGTTGAGCGCTGTCTTCACTGGAAAGCTAAGTTCGTCTCGCGCGATGAGCTGGATCGAAAAGGGCTGCGGGAAGCGTTGAACTTCGGTCACACTTTCGGTCATGCGCTTGAATCGGTTGGCAAGTACGAGAAGTACCGGCATGGGGAAGCCGTGATCTGGGGCATGAGGTATGCCGCGGCTCTCTCGAGGCTCAGGAAAAAGCTGTCTCGATCGAATCATCTGGAGATCGACGGATTTCTGTCGACTCTTCCGGTTCCAGCCCTGCCGGAAGGCATGGAATGGAGCGAGATTCTGGAGCGGATGCGGAAGGACAAGAAGGTGAAAAATGGAAAAATCGGGTTCATCCTCATCGACCGCATCGGCCATTGGATCGCTGATTCGACATCCAGAGAAAACGACCTGCTGAAGGCCGTGTCCATGATCAGGGACGGTGATGGAGGGAACGGATGAAGATCCTTTTGTTGCATGGGCCGAACCTGAATCTCCTGGGCGAACGGGAGCCTGAGATCTATGGTTCAATGACCCTGCGCGAACTCAACCGGAAGATCACGGCATTCGCGAAAACGAAGCGATCCCTCTCCCTTCGGATCCATCAGTCCAATCACGAGGGAGAGCTCATCGATCTGCTTCACAAGAACAGAAAATGGGCGGACGCGGTGGTGTTCAATCCCGGGGCCTACACTCATTATTCGTATGCCCTGAGGGATGCGATTGCCGCGATCCAGGTGCCGACAGTCGAAGTGCACCTGAGCGACATCAGGAAAAGGGAGGGGTTCAGGAGAATCTCGGTGATCGCGCCAGTCTGTCTTGGCCAGGTGTCTGGAATGGGCTGGAAATCCTACACGCGAGCGATCGAGCTTCTGCTGCGAAAGCGGGATAAGGAGTAGGCGATGGCGGGAAGCACGATAGGCAAGCTATTTCAGGTCACGACCTTTGGCGAGTCCCACGGCGAGATGATCGGAGTGGTGATCGACGGCTGCCCTGCTGGCCTTGATCTGGACGAGGCGTTCGTGCAGGCTCAGCTGGATCGCCGGCGCCCCGGACAGTCCAGGATCACCACTCAGAGAAAAGAAAGCGATCGTGTCCGATTCGTCGCCGGAGTGTTCGAAGGAAAAACAACCGGGGCTCCCCTGGCCGCGCTGATCCCGAACGAGGATCAGCGTTCCAAGGACTATGATCATATCGCCCAGTCTTATCGCCCGTCTCATGCCGACTTCACCTATGAGAAGAAGTTCGGACACCGCGATCACAGGGGAGGAGGCCGTTCGTCCGCCAGGGATACCGCGGCGAGAGTCGTGGCGGGAGCGGTAGCTCAGCTCCTCCTGAGGCGTTTCGGGATCATGATCCAGGCTTACGTCTCCCAGTCGGGATCGGTTCGCCTCGAAAAAGATCCGACAGACCTGGATTTGAGGCAAGCAGAGGAGAATATCGTCCGTTGCCCGGATGCCGCGACCGCGCGAAGGATGATCGACGAGATCGAGCGCGCCCGTAAGGACGGGGATACCGTGGGTGGAGTGATTACGGGATTGGCTCTGGGCTGTCCGATCGGGTTGGGCGAGCCCGTTTTCGATCGGCTCCACGCGGACCTGGGGAAGGCCATGCTCAGTATCAACGCGGTGAAAGGGTTTGAGTACGGTTCCGGTTTCGCTGGCGTGACGCTCAGGGGATCAGAACATAACGACCCCTTTGTCCAAGAAGGAGAAATCGTCCGCACAACGAAAAACCATTCGGGAGGGATTCAAGGCGGGATCAGCAACGGAATGCCCATTGTCTTCAGGGTCGCCTTCAAACCCGTAGCGACGTTGATGAAACCTCAAGCGACAGTCGACCGGGAGGGCAAGGCGGTTCAGATCGGAGGAAAGGGCCGCCATGATCCTTGTGTCGTTCCGAGAGCGGTACCGATCGTTGAAGCCATGGCGGCGATCGTGCTCGCGGACCATCTTTTGCGCAATCGCGCAGCAAAGGCAGAAGGATGATGGTCGTTCGGGTGGGTAGCAGACCTCGAGTCGGAATTCAGGGGGTTCGGGCTTCGTTTCATGATGTGGCGGCTCGAAGCCATTTTCGAGGAGAAGAGATCGAGCTTGTCGAGTATCCTTCGTTCGGGCTGCTGGGCTCCGGGCTGGCTTCCGGCGAAGCTGACCTCTGTCTGATGGCGATTGAGAACTCGATCGCGGGCAGTATCCTCCCCAATTACTCGCTGCTTGAGAAATTCGGATTCAAGATCCAAGGGGAAGTCTATCTCAGGATCGAGATGTGCCTGTTGGCCCTCCCGGGAGATTCGATCGAATCGATCCGTTACGTGAAGTCCCATCCCATGGCGATCTTTCAGTGCGAAGAGTTCCTTTCGCGCCATTCCTGGATGAGCGTTCTCGAAGGTCCCGATACTGCCGATAGCGCCCGAGAAATCGCTGAGAACCGAGCGCACGGGTATGCGGCAATCGCGAGCAGCCTCGCAGCCGAGGTTTACGACCTGAATCTCCTGCAGCAGGGGATCGAGACCGACAAACGAAATTACACGCGGTTCCTGGTGATCTGCCGGAGCGAGGACTTCGTGCAGGATCCTCTCGCGAACAAGGCATCAGTGCGCTTCGAGACCTCTCATCAACCTGGAAGCCTGGCGGATGTCCTGGACGTGCTGAGAGCCATCGGGTGAACATGACGAAGATCCAGTCCGTCCCGATTCTGGGACGGCCATACGAGTATTCGTTTCATGTGGATTTGGAATGGGATGATCCGGAGCGCTACCGGGAGGCCATGCGCCAGGTCGAGACCAAGGTCATCAATCTGGTTCATTTCGGCGATTATCCTAGAGGGGAGCGACCCGTTTGATGGGAATCCAACCGGCCGACAGGCTCAAGAGCGCGGGCGAGTATTACTTCTCCAAGAAGCTGGACGAGGTCCGGCGGATGAACGCATCGGGCCTGGACGTGATCAATTTGGGGATTGGCAGTCCGGATCTGTCCCCTCCTGAGGGGGCGATGGCCGAAGCATGCGCGACGATTCGTCGGCCAGGGAGCCACGGCTACGCTCCCTATCGCTCTGGCCTTGAGCTTAGGCGAGCCATGGCCGATTTCTATCTTCGCTGCTACGGCGTGAAACTTGACCCCGATAGCGAAGTTCTCCCTCTTCTTGGCTCCAAGGAAGGGATTCTGTACCTCTCGATGGCCTACCTGAACCCCGGCGATGGCGTATTGGTGCCAAATCCCGGTTATCCGGCCTATTCCTCGGTCGCCAAGCTGATCGGGGCGGAGGTTCTCAGCTATGACCTTCTCGAGGAAAACGGCTGGCTTCCTGACTTCGATCAGATCGAGTCGCTGGCCAGGCGGAACTGCAAGATGATGTGGGTCAATTACCCTCATATGCCTACGGGGGCATCGGCTGATCCGATGCTCTTCGATCGGTTGATCGCATTTGGACGAAAAAATGGAATTCTGATTTGCAGCGACAATCCCTACGGATTGGTGCTGAACTCATCGGCACCGCGAAGTATCCTCAGCGCGGACCCGGAAATGAAGACCTCTGTCGAGCTGAATTCGCTGAGCAAGTCCTTCAATATGGCGGGTTGGCGAATCGGCATGCTCATGGGCCACCGCGAAGCCGTGAACGCGGTGATTCAGGTCAAAAGCAACGTCGATTCGGGAATGTTCGAGGGAGTCCAAGCCGGGGCGGTGGCGGCTCTGAGCGCCTCGAATGAGTGGCACGTTGAAAGGAACAGGATCTACCAGGAGCGCCGGGAGATCGTTTGGAGAATCTTTGATCAGCTCGGATTCATGTGCGACCGTGGCCAGTCCGGGCTCTTTGTCTGGGCCAAGGCCCCGGACACGATCGCCGATGTCGAAGAGTTCCTGGATCAGGTCCTGAAACGGGCGCGAGTGTTCTTCACGCCGGGTTTCATCTTCGGAAGCAATGGCGTGCGATACGGCAGGTCCTCTCTTTGCGTCACGCTCGAAAGACTGAAAGAAGCCGAGCGGCGAGTGCTTGGGGAGTTCGGAGGGCAACTCCCGTGAAAGCGACAGTCGTCGGATTGGGATTGATCGGCGGATCCCTGGCCAAGGATCTGAAAGCGCGCGGATTCCTCACTCACGTCACTGGCGTCGATCAGAGCTCCGAACATCGCCGGAAAGCGCTCGAATTGGGACTGGTGGACGAAGTCGCTGATCTGGAGGAGGCGGTATCGCACGCGGATCTCGTGGTTCTGGCGATCCCGGTGGATGTGGCGACCAGGCTGTTGCCAGCGATCCTCGACCGCGTGCCGGATCAAACGACCGTCACCGATATGGGGTCGACGAAAGCGGCGATCTGCCAAGCGGTGGAGTCTCATCCCAAGCGCGCTCAATTCGTCCCTTCGCATCCCATGGCCGGAACCGAGAACTCAGGGCCAACCGCCGCCATCGGCGATCTTTTCGATGGCGCCACGGCGGTGATCTGCGATCCCGAGCGAAGCGGGGCACGGCATCTTGAGAGAATCCGGCGGATGTACGAGGTTCTCGGCATGCGACTGACGGCCATGACTTCGGCGGAACATGACCTCCATACGGCCTACGTATCGCACCTCTCGCATGTCTGTTCCTTCGTCCTGGCAAACACGGTCCTTCATAAGGAAAAGAATGTCAGGACGATCTTCGATCTCGCGGGCGGAGGATTCGAGTCGACCGTTCGCCTGGCCAAAAGCTCTCCGGAGATGTGGGCCCCCATATTCGATCAGAATAGGAGCAATGTCATCTCGGCGTTGAGGGACTATATCGATCAGCTCACGCGGTTTCGAGAAAGCCTCGAGCAATGGGACGTAACCAAGCTGTCCGTGATGATGAAGGAGGCGAATCAGATTCGCAGGGTGCTCGATAAGCCAGTCAGAAGTCGGGATCAGCGACGGGAGGAAGGCGATGAGTCGTGAAGCTGAGCGAAAGATCGCGAGGTTGAGAAAGGAAATCGATCGGGCCGATCGGCAGCTGATCTCGGCTTTGAGTAAGAGGTTCGAGGCTTCGTCGCGGATCGGCGAGATCAAGATGAAGGAAGGGATTCCGATTCTCCAGCCATCGCGTTGGTCGGAGGTCCTGAAATCACGCCTTCGCCTTGGAAAAGACCTGGGACTGAATGCGTCGTTGATTCGTCAAATTTACGGGATTATCCATCGCGAGTCCCTGAGACAACAGAGGCTGCGGAGCGGAAGAAAATGAGAAACAGGTCTGATTGGAGCCCAAGAAGCTGGAGAAAGAAGCGCGCGGGTCAGATCCCGGTCTATCCCGATCCCGTGGCGCTCGCTGATGTCGAAGCCAGGCTCTCCTCCTACCCTCCGTTGGTCTTCGCGGGAGAGATCCGCTCCTTGACCACGAAGCTGGCGCAGGTCTGTGAAGGAAAGGCATTCTTGCTTCAGGGCGGGGACTGCGCTGAGAGCTTCAACGAGTTTCGCGCCAATACCATCCGGGACAATTTTCGGATCCTGCTTCAAATGGCCGTGGTTCTCACGTTCAGCGAACGGGTTCCCGTGGTGAAGGTGGGGCGTGTCGCGGGCCAGTTCGCCACGCCAAGGTCAAATGAGTTCGAGACGCGCAACGGCTTTCGTCTTCTTTCGTACCGAGGCGACATCATCAACGGCTACGAGTTCACCGAGGAGTCCCGAACCCCCGATCCCGAGCGAATGATCCGAGCTTATGTCCAAGCCGCTTCCACGCTCAATCTGCTGCGAGCCTTCGCCCAGGGGGGGTTCGCGGATCTTCATCAAGTCCATTCATGGAATCTCGATTTTGTTCGAAATAGTCCACAGAACGCGCACTATGAAAGCATCGCCAAGAGGCTGGACGAGACGCTGGATTTCATGGCCGCAATCGGGATCACGAGCGAATCGGCAAGGCAGATCCGCGAGGTGGACTTCTATACCTCACATGAGGCTTTGCTTCTCAACTACGAGGAGGCCCTCACACGAAGAGACAGCACCACGGCGAAACCCGATGAAGGCTACGAAGGCGACTGGTATGATTGCTCGGGTCATTTTCTCTGGATCGGTGAGCGAACCAGGGATCCCGATGGAGCTCACGTCGAGTTTCTGAGCGGCGTGAATAATCCAATCGGGCTCAAGTGCGGACCAGAGATGAGTCCTGACGGTCTGATGAAGCTGGTGGATCGTCTCAATCCTGAAAACAAGGCCGGAAGGCTCACTCTCATTACCCGAATGGGCCATCAGAGAATCGAATCGAGTCTTCCGCCTCTGATTCGAAAGATCCAGCAGCAGGGAAGACGCGTGGTGTGGGCCTGTGATCCGATGCACGGAAATACCATCACCGCGACGAATGGATACAAGACGAGAGCGTTCGGCGACGTTTTGGCCGAGACCCGAAAATTCAGGGAAATTCACGCGTCGGAAGGCACATACCCTGGCGGAGTCCACTTCGAGATGACTGGGCGGGACGTCATCGAATGCCTGGGTGGGGATCAAGCCATTCAGGAGAAGCACCTGGCGGAAGGATTTTACGAAACGCTCTGCGATCCTAGGTTGAACGCGAGCCAGGCCTTGGAGCTCGCTTTTCATCTCTGCAGATGAAAATGTGACCGCTATCCAGAACATTTCGGCCGCTCGCTTTCGGTCATTTATTATCGTTACGAAATTTAATAAGTGTCACGGATGACACTCTTGAATTTAATAAGACACATATACAACCAAGGCTTTCCTGTTTAAGATTTATAAAAGTGGAAAAAAGTTCTTCGCACTCCTGATTCTGGGCAGCAGATTCCGAAGCGTTCCAAGGGGTGTTCTGGGGTCAAGAAATAACGGGGAAATTTGGGGGTACATCAGCATGATCCAGCTCAGGAATTCAGGGGGACAGCTATTCAGAAAATCCAGCGCGCTCATCGGTTTCTGCGTGGCATTCGCGCTCGCAGGCTGTATGGAGACCACTACCAAGATGGGACGAAAGGTCAATTCATCGTCCGATGGTAGTTCGGGAACTATTCAGCTCGACAGTATCTCGGCGCTTTCCGATAAGTCTCTTCTTAGGCTCGCTCCGAGCGACGACGCATTCGTTCGGGACGGATCCTATTCGGGTATCAACTATGGAAGTGCCGATCAATTATACGTCAAGAACTCCACCAAGGAGTTTAGCCGCGAATCCTTCCTCAAATTCAGTCTCTCTTCGGTGCAAGGAGAGGTGATCAAGGCCAAACTCAAGGTTTACGCGAAAGCCGCGGGTCAACCTGGGGTAGCTCAGGTGCTTCGTCTGGCGGGGGACGCGTGGACAGAAAAAACGCTCATCTGGGCTGCTAAGCCTCCAGTTAGCGACACGCTGGCCAGCTGGAATGGGAACGCCGAGCAGTTCGTCGAGCTCGATGTGACTGCTGCAGTGCGGGCCGCGTCGAAAGGATCCAAGGTGATTTCTTTTCAGATCGCGGCGCCTTCTCGCGGTGATGGTGCTGAGTGGGTGATTTACTCATCGAATGACTCTTCGACTCGTTCGCAGCGCCCGGAGCTGTTGGTCACCGAAAAGATCGTCTCGGCGACTCCGGCGCCTAAGAAGCCGAAGGCGACTTCGACACCTACGCCGAAGGCGACTCCGACACCTACGCCGAAAGCGACGGCGACTCCGGCGCCAGTCGTGACTCCGAAGCCATCGCCGACTCCGACGCCTCCGAGTCAGGTGATCTCGCCGACACCTACGCCGACTCCGGCTCCGATCACGCCGCAGGTTCCGGTCTCTGGCGCGGTCCTTCTGCCGATCGAGGTCTTCGGACCGAGTGGGACCATTGAAAAGAGAACCTTCAACCTGACTTCGACAGAAGCATCGGCAGCTCGTTCTCTCTTCGTTCGGATCCACAATCTGAACTTCGAGAACAAAGTGTCTATCAGGATCAACGGCTCGAGCTGGGTGAGCCTGAACAACAGCAACCTCTCGATGCCAACCAATATGACGCTTGCGGGCGGGATCGGGAGCGGGTTCGCCACGATCGACGGAACCATCTCGCTGGCGGCTCTGAATGTCAGCTCGATGATTTCAGGTACAAACACGATCGAGTTCCGTTTCAACTCGAGGAACGATCACACCATGGGGTTCCGCGTGGTAGCATTCAATCTGAAGGATTCTGGAGGAAAATTGATCATGGCCTCCAGCCGGTTCGTCGAGGACGATCCGAGGGCCTGGGCTCCTCCGTTGAATGATTCCTACAATATCGCGCGTGGGAAGGACCTCTGGTATCGCGCTAGCCTCGTCGATCCTTCGAGGGGCAACGTGACCATGCGCGCTAGTTGTACGCACTGCCATGCCCAAGACGGCAGGGATCTCTATTATTACAACTACTCCAACAAGGCGATCGAGCAGAGGGCCGTGTTCCACGGACTGACCTCGACGCAAGGAAAGCAGATTGCCAGCTACATCCGGAACCTAGGCAAGGAAAAGGGAGCTTACCAGTCCATCTTCGGACGGCCCTGGAATCCTCCTTATCAGCCTGGTCCTGGAACCGACAGCCGCGATCCCCGCGAATGGGCGGCTGGAATGGGTCTGGATGCAGTGGTCGGAGGTTTCAAGGATCTGAGCAAGACGATGTTCCCCAACTCGGTTAACGCCGATGGAAGCATCAATCTCGCGGCCATCACCGCGAGCGCGCTCGCTCCGGTCAAGGATAATCCTCGGTTGAATCTGCGCGAGCAGCCTCTGCCTATCCAGTTCCCGGATTGGAACCACTGGCTGCCTAAGATCCATCCGATGGATACTCTCCCTGACTTCGAAAATTCGGCGATCAATCTGAGCTATCTGAACGTGAGAAACCAGGTGGATGGTTCGATCGTGAACGGCAAGCTGAAGGGTGAAGCCGCGCTGAAGAAGTGGGATGCCGATATCAAGGAGTTCACCGGGTATATCAAGACGGATAAGCCCTTCTTGGCCATCGCCAAAGATGACCGCGAAGTGCATATCATGAAGTATGCCGCTGCACTCTGGAAAGGGGTCAAGGGCTGGGAGTTCCACCACGAGTTCAAGCTCGAGGACAAGATCAAGTACTACGACGGTCACGGCAGCGCGCCGCGGCTCGAACCAGCGAGATCCTGGAACAACATGTCCGTGTTCTATAGTGCGACCCATTACCTGAAGATGCCGCTCACCGGACATGGCATCAACAATGACTCCTCGAGGACCTACGGGTACTTCAACTTCTCGTGGTACTACATGCAGGCCGTGCTCTTCCATGGACACGGAAAAACCACGACGTTGAGGCCAGTGGACTGGAACTACACCATCCCGGCGGTCAAGATAGGCTGGCTGCCGAACTCAGGGTTCATGTATACCCTGCTCCTGAGCAAGGCGCTTCAGCTTCAGTATGAGGATAAGGTCTCCTCCGGGAAGTACTTCGCCTTTAACTCCCATACGCTTTGGGAGTTCATGGACATTCCTCAGAATTTCGAATCGACCGCTCTCCAGAGGAAGCTGACCGAGGCCTACATGACCAACTGGCTGGCCCGGATGGAGAAGGAATCCATCGCGGACTTCTATGCCGGGGGCCATGCCGATCCTGATCAAGTCAAGATCGGAAACGCGCATCGCAAGCAGCATCTGGATAGGTACTGGGAGCATCTGCCTACCTTCACTAAGATCGGGATCAACCCTGACCTGATCAAGAGGAAGAAGGCCTTCCTCAATAAGCTCTGGCCGAAAATGGACTGGAACTCGCGCTAAGAGCGGTAAGAAGCGAAGCTGAAAATGGGATCGGCCGATCGTGGGATTGTCCTGCGATCGGCCGATCCGTTTTTGTGCACTGTTTGGATTCGACGTGGTCCCTTTGCTGGACCTTACCCCTGCGTCTATTATTCCTGCGTATAGGGGATGACCTTCACCTCTTCGACCGGGATCCCAGCGGCCTTTGCCAAGGGTTCCTTCAGATCCTTCGCGGTTCCTAGAATCGTCAGGGCTAGCCGATCCGATCGGAGAAACTCCCGAACCGCGTTATTGGCCTCGCCATAGCTGACCTTCGACAGCTTTTCTCCGTAAGAGCG
>CAYNDM010000040.1:4922-13946 GCA_964395265.1 uncultured Bacteriovoracaceae bacterium | reverse complement strand
GGATTCAATTCATAGAGAGCCTTGCCCTGATCCAGGGAATGAACCAACACGCTCGCTCGCACCCCTTTTTTGACAAGCGGCTTAAAAAGCGGATCCAGGCTTTCTTTCAAGTCCTGCTCGCCAGATGAGACGGGGACGGCATGAAGCAAGACGATGACCGCGGAAGCCCAAAGATAGGAACGAAGCATGCCGAAAAGTCTAACCTCGCCACGTCCAGGATGCAAAAATCCAGGGGATAAAAAGAGAAGGATCGTTTGCCGGGAATGTCGCTCGAACCGAGTTCGGCACCCGAACCTGAGTTCGGCGCTCGTCCCGAATCCGGCAATCCCATCCCGGGATCAGTGCTAAACCCCAAGCCTGGCGTTCGGCCGCAGTTTGGCGCTAAACCCCGAGCTTGAGGATCTTCAGCGCCTTATCAAGCTTCTGAGGGTCGAACTTGGGGTAAAGATTCTGATCTAACTGATCGATGGCCTTGCGCTGGCGCTCCAACAAGGTACCGCTCCCGTCGCCGACGAGCTCGTCAAAGACATTGGCGATCGATACGATCCGCGCGAGATCGTAGATGGACCCGGCACGAAGCCTCTTGGGATAGCCGCTCCCGTCATGGGCTTCGTGATGCTGGGCCACGATCATCTTCACTTCATTGGGGACCTTGCCCTGGGCGTCCAGGAGCTGCTCTCCCAGCAGCGGGTGCTCTTCCATCTTATTGGCGATCACCTCATCGCTATCTTCGTCGTCGACCTTGACCTTGGTCTTTCCGATGTCGTGCATCAAAGCGCCTGCGCCCACGTGCTGGAGAATGAGCTGATGGGAATACCCCATCTGCATCGCCAGATAGACCGCTAGCGCGCTGACGTTCACCGAATGATCGACAGTCCCTCTCGAGTAGGACTGGAGCTGAGCCAGGCTTTGCACCGCATAGGGAAACTTCATCACCTCGTCGACCAGCTTCTTGGAGGACTCCAGAACCTGCGTCACCATCTTTTCCGGGTGGTCGGACTGGAAAATATCGAAGACCTTCCGATGCACGTCTTCCCGGGCCTTGGCGAACTCTTTGTTCTCCGGTACGGGAGGCGCGTTGATGGCCGTCCACTTCTGGACCCATTCCAGGAACTTCGGACGATCGGAATCGCGGATAAACAGGTTCCGGACCTTCTTCAGTTCGAGCCTCTCGAAGGTCGCTCGATCGATGACGTCCTCTTCAGCTCGAAAAGTCAGAAAGCGAAAATTGATGTAGAGATAGACGGGGACAGGCAGGCTCTCCCCAACCTGGATATCCTGAATGTCAATGCTGACGAAGCGCTCAGCCACCCTTCTATTGTACAAGCCATCTTTGCCATTTGCGCTAGGAAAATCGTCGGAGCTCTTGCCTGCTTGACAAGCGGAGCGATAATTCCGTATTAAGTTAAAGAAAGCATTAAGCTCTTCAATGGTAAACTCCGCGCAAAATACCGTACTGATCGTCGATGATGATGTTGGCATTCGAGACATGCTGAAGCTTGTCTTCGAGATCGAGGATTTTCAGGTATTCACCGCCGCCAACGGGCAAGAGGCGCTGAGCCTGCTGACCCATATCCCACGGCCGGTCATGATTCTGCTCGATTTAATGATGCCGGTCATGAACGGCTGGCAGTTCTTGGAGGCCCAGGCGCAAAGCCCTCGAATCGCGTCTATCCCTGTCGTGATCGTCACTGCGTTCGCTCAGCGGCACAATCTTCCCCTGAATGTCACAGTCATGAAAAAGCCGGTCGATGTGGACGATTTGATTCAGCTTGCTATCGAATTTTCCCAGAGGCCGAATGCACAACTCCATTGACCCGAACCTTTCGAAGGACGAGCGCCTGCGCATTCTCGAAGAACGCTGTCGCCTCCTCGCCAAAGCCGCCCACGAAGCGATCTATGACTGGGATCTGACGACGAACGTGCTGAGCTGGAGCGAAGGCATCAGCATGCTCTTCGGGCATTCTCTCGACCAGATCGGAACCGGGATCGAGTGGTGGACCGACAATCTGCATCCGGACGAGAAAGAAGAAGTCACGGAAAGCCTCAACCAGGCGATCCATGAAAAGCAACCCTACTGGTCAGCGCAGTACCGGTTCCGCAAAGTCGACGGCACCTATGCCCATGTCCAGGATCGAGGTTACCTCGTTTACGACCAGGAACGCCCTTTGCGAATGGTCGGCGTCATTCTGGATATCACCGAACAGAAAATGTATGAGTCCGAACGCGTGCGTCTCCTCAGCCAGCTCAAGGACGAGAAGCGAAGGCTCGACGACCTCATTTCGAGCCTTCCAGGCGTAGTCTGGGAAGGGGAGTACGACGCTTCTGGCGCTCCGCTTAAAACGGTCTTCGTCAGCGAGTACCTTCGTGAGCTTCTCGGGTACGCTCCCGAGCAGTGGACCTCAAACCCCGGGTTCTGGGCGTCGGTCGTCGTGCCCGAAGACCGCGAAATGGCCATTGCCTCCGCGATCCCGCCCGAACCTCCCGATCAAGTCCGCATCACCCATTTCAGGATGCTGACCGCAGACCAGAGAACGGTGTGGGTCGAAGTCCGGGCCGTGCCGGTCAAGGACGATCATGGAAAGATCGTCGGCTTGCGAGGAGTCAGCCTCGACGTGACCGAGAGGGTCCGCATCGCCGAGGAACGAGAGAAGCTTCTGAAGCAGATCCAGGAGGCGTTGGTCCGGGCGGAAGCCGCCGTTCAGCTCCGGGATGAGTTCCTGGCGATCGCATCTCATGAACTGAAGACACCGCTCACCTCGATCAAGGTGCAGTCCCAATCGCTGCTGAGATATCAGCGCTCAGGTCGCTTGGCTTCGCTTCCCAAGGACACGCTGGAGCGGATGTTGGTCACGGGCGACGCGGCGATCAACAAGTTGACCTCCCTGGTGTATGAGCTCCTGGACGTCTCCGCCATGTCCTCGGGTCGCCTTTCCCTGACCCTGACAGATTTCGACTTCCGCGACCTGGTCGAGGAAGTCCTGGATCGCTATCGCCCGGAGATGGAAGCTTCGGAGATTCAGGTGCGTTCGCGATGCGGGGAAAACCTTGCCGGAAGATGGGATCGCAGCAGGCTGGATCAGGCACTGACCAATCTCCTTTCAAACGCGCTGAAGTACGGGCGAGGCAAGCCGGTCGAGATCGATGCGAGGTTCTCGGAGGACGGATCAGAGCTCCAGTTCAGCGTGAAGGACGAAGGAATCGGGATCGCACTTCAGGACCAGGCCCGAATCTTCAATCGTTTCGAGAGAGCGGCATCGCCGCGGCACTTCGGTGGATTCGGACTGGGTCTGTACATCACGAAGGGGATCATCGAGCTTCACGGGGGAACCATCCACCTCCAGAGCCAGCCGGAAGCCGGATCGACGTTCACCGTGCGCTTGCCGCGCTTCTGCCACGCTTCGAAACGCGACGTATAGGAGCGGCATTCGGCTTCTTCAAAGCCCCTTCCGCCCAATGAACTTGCGGCCGGAGGGTATTCACCGCCAATGATCTCATGTACGGCCAGTGACCTATTACAGCTAGTGACACTAGTTGCGGCGAGTGACCTATTTGCGGCCGCTGATCGCGCGGACGTACTCCTTACGCATGGTCGCGATCGTGTCGATCGAGATGTTTTTCGGGCACGCGGCCTGACACTCTCCGATATTGGTGCAGTTGCCGAAGCCCTCGATATCCATCTGATCCACCATACCCCGGGCTCTGCCCTCGCGCTCGATCTTGCCCTGAGGCAGGAGCGCAAGGTGCGTGATCTTGGCGCCGGTGAAAAGAGAGGCCGACGCATTCGGGCAGGCAGCGACGCATGCCCCGCACTGAATGCACGCCGCCGAGTCCATCGCGGCGTCTGCCACGTCCTTGGAAACCAGATGGGAATTGGCATCGGGATGCGGACCGCTCTTGGCCGAGATAAAACCCCCAGCCGCGATAATCCGATCTAGCGCCGTGCGATCCACTTTGAGGTCCTTGATCACCGGGAAAGCCTTGGCCCTCCAGGGTTCGATCATGATCGTGGCGCCGTCGGCGAAATCGCGCATATACAGCTGACAGGTCGCCACCGCCAGCTTCGGGCCATGGGCCTGGCCGTTGATCATCAACCCGCAGCTGCCGCAGATCCCTTCGCGGCAATCGCTGTCGAACTCGATGGGAAGCTGACCATCCGCGATCAGCTTCTCATTGAGGTAGTCGAGCATCTCGAGAAAAGACATGTTGGTATTGAGACCCTCGAGCGTGTAATCCACGTACTTACCTTCGGCGTCCGCGGCTGCATGCCGCCAGATCATCAAGTTGACTCTCACTACTTGTAGCTCCTCTGGGCGATTTTGATATTTTCGAAAGTCAGGGACTCCTTATGGAGGGTCGGCTCCTTGCCTGCTCCATGGAACTCCCAAGCCGCGACATAAGAGAAATTGGCATCGTCACGAAGCGCCTCGCCTTCGGGGGTTTGGCTCTCTTCCCTGAAGTGCCCGCCGCAGGATTCGCGGCGGTGAAGCGCATCACGGGCCATCAACTCGCCCATTTCGAGGAAGTCAGCCACTCGTCCAGCCATCTCGAGGCTCGTATTGACTCCCCCGGCCTCCCCGGGAATGCGGACGTTCTCCCAAAACTCGGAGCGAAGCCCCTGGATCTCAGTGATCGCCTTTTTCAGCCCCGCCTCGTTCCTGGCCATACCGACGTAATCCCACATGATCCGGCCAAGCTGGCGATAGAAATCGTTGACCGAGCGCTTGCCTGTCTTACCCACGCTCATCAGCCGATCGATCTGCGAACGAACGTCGTTTTCGGTAGCTGCGAACTCGGGATCGTCCACGCTCACCTTTTTCAACGGAGTTCCGGCCAGATAATGGCCGATGGTGTAAGGAATCACGAAATAACCATCGGCCAGGCCTTGCATCAGAGCGCTGGCTCCCAGGCGGTTGGCGCCGTGATCCGAGAAATTCGCCTCCCCAAGGACATGGAGCCCGGGAAGGTTGCTCATCAGGTTGTAATCCACCCAGAGCCCGCCCATTGTGTAGTGAACCGCGGGATAGATCCGCATCGGCACCTGATAGGGATCTTCGGCCGTGATCTCATGGTACATGTCGAAGAGATTGCCGTACTTGTCCTTGACCACGGACAGGCCGTCCCGCTTGATCGCGTCGCGGAAGTCCAGGTACACCGCCAACCCCGAATCGCCCACTCCTCTGCCCTCGTCGCAGACCATCTTGGCCGCGCGAGAAGCCACGTCGCGGGGAACCAGGTTTCCGAAGCTTGGATAACGCCGCTCGAGATAGTAGTCGCGATCGGCCTCGGCGATCTCGTTCGGATGCTTCTTGCAGTCCTCGGCGCGTTTTGGCACCCAGACGCGCCCGTCGTTCCTCAGGCTCTCGCTCATCAGCGTCAGCTTGGATTGATAATCGCCCGAAACCGGGATGCAGGTCGGGTGAATCTGAGTGAAACAAGGGTTGGCGAAAAATGCGCCCCGCTTATGGCAACGCCAGGCGGCAGTGACGTTGGAGTTCATGGCATTAGTCGAAAGATAATAGATCCTGCCATAACCTCCGGTGGCCAGGACCACCGCGTCCGCCTCATGGCGCTCGAGCTTGCCCGTCGCAAGGTCGCGCGCGATGATCCCACGGGCTCTGCCATCGACCAGGACCAGGTCGAGCATCTCGCGTCGCGTGAAGAGCTTCACCTTCCCGGTGCTCACCTGCCGCATCAGCGCCTGATAGGCGCCGACGAGCAGCTGCTGGCCGGTCTGCCCGCGAGCGTAGAAAGTGCGGGACACCTGGGTTCCCCCGAAGGATCGGGTCGCCAGCTCGCCCCCGTAGTCGCGCGCGAAAGGCACGCCTTGAGCGACACACTGATCGATGATGTTAGCGCTGACTTCCGCCAGGCGATAGACGTTCTCTTCGCGCGCCCGATAATCACCTCCCTTGATGGTGTCGTAAAAGAGGCGATAGACGCTGTCCCCGTCGTTAGCGTAGTTCTTGGCAGCGTTGATGCCCCCTTGGGCCGCGATGCTGTGAGCGCGCCGGGGCGACTCGTGGATGCAGAACGCCTTGACGTTGTAGCCAAGCTCCGCGAGCGAAGCGGCCGCGCTCGAACCCGCGAGCCCGGTCCCCACCACGATGATGGTGTGTTTGCGCTTATTGGCCGGGTTGACGAGCTTGATTTCGCTGCGATGGCGGGTCCACTTCTGCTCAAGCGGGCCACCGGGGGCCTTGGAATCGAGAGTCATGCCGCACCTCCGGAGAACGAGAAGTAAATGTAGACGGGAAGAACAAGAAAGCCGAACGCCAGCAGCAGGGCCACGAAAACGCTGATCACGTTCACGATCGGGGAGACGCGCGGATTGAGCGCACCGATCGACTGGAAGGCGCTCCAGAACCCGTGGCGAAGGTGCGCGCCGAGCACCAGCATCGAAAGGACATAGAACGCGACGACCGCCGGATTGGAGAAAAGCTCGACCACCAGCCGGTGCATGTCTCTCACCTCTTTGCCTTCGAGATCGACGACGTAGCCTTCAGCCACCCCCGGCCCGAGTCGGAAGTGAAGGATATGGGCCACGAGAAACACCAGGATGATGATCCCGCTGATGCCCATGGTCCTAGAGGAGAGACCGCTCTTCGACGGCCCGCCTTTCGTTCGAATCCGGGTTTTGTAGCCGCTGGGTCGCGCAGAGCGGTGATTGATCTTCAAGCGGATGCCGTTGACGATATGAACCAAGAAGAAAGCTGCCAGCCCGATCTCGGCGATGACCAGAAGGAAGCCGAAGCTCGCCATTTTTTCGGTGTAGGCATTGAAGGTTTCCCCGCTCCGATCAAAGAGCGTCAGGTTCCCAAGAAGATGCTGAATAGAAAAAGCGATCAAAGCGAGGCCCGTGATCGCGGTGATCAGCTTCTTCACGACTGAAGAAGACATCGCAGGGCGGAATCGACTCATCTCGGTTGCTCCTATTTTGTTTTGACTCTTCAACGTATACTAGAGTCTCGGCAAAAAAGCATTAACCTGCTTGATCCCTGTCACTTCGATGACGCACTCTCAAGCGACGCTCCGACACACGCCACGATCACGAAATCCATCCAGACGAGATTAGCCACCAGCAGATGCAGGATCTGAAGCGGGATCGGAGCCAGCAGCATCACATTCGCGGTTCCCAGGCCGAGCTGCAAAGCGACCAGGCCGAACAAGAGCTTGAGATGCAGGGACAAGCGCGCGCGAACCCGATCGCCCGAAACCGGCGCATCAGGTATGCGCTCAGGCAACCCGATCAGCCATGGGAAAAGCGCGGAGGCCCAAAGCATCGCGAATACGGGATGAAAAACCCGTAGCCGCTGGAGAAAGTGGGATCCCTGGGACCAATCCCCTTGTAGGGTACCCGCCACCCCCGTCGGCTTGAAAAGGGTATCTCCGAGAGCCGTGATCGCGCCGCTCATGGCCAAAAACAGAAATCCGGCAATGAGGAGCCACGTTTCGAACTTCAGCCTGCGGTTTCGAAAGACGAATCGCGGCGTATCCAAACTCGCGCCCACGGCCGTCAGGGTCTGGGCCGCCACCAGGAACGAGGTGTTCGCCAAATGCAGCGAAATGGAAACCGCCCGCTCCACCGACTGATCGTGTTCGACCAGTCTGAGCAGGACCAGGGCGGCTCCGATCAGGGCCTCGAGAATGACCCCGATCACCGCAAGAGCCGCCACTCTGCGAACGAAGTGCCCGGGAGAAAAAACCTTTCGAGCCATGACAGCCACGGCCAAAACACCGACCAGGCAAAGGCCCGAGGTCAGCCGGTGGAAGAACTCGATCAACGTCTGAGTCTGGGCGTCCCGCGGCAGGACTTCGCCGTTGCACAACGGCCAGTGGCTTCCGCATCCCGCTCCTGACCCGGTCGCTCGCACGAACGCCCCCCAGAGAATGACCGCGACCGTGTAGAAAGCCACGACCCACGCCACTCGAGCGAAGGTCCGCCTTCGAGATTCCGAGGGAGGTTCCATGGCTCACTGCTTTATCCCAAATGAACGAGTGCGAAAAGTCTTCACGTGGGATCCACCTCCTGTGATTATGCCGCTACGCTTCAAGTGGTCGCCTGCCAAAAAAACCGCCTGAGCCAGGCCCAGGCGGGAATCAGCATCGATTGACTTTGACTGAATCAGCTCTTGGCGGACAGATCGAGCTCTAGCTCGAAGTCGTCGTAAATCATCTTGTCCCCGAGATTCTCGAAAAATTTCCCGGATCCATATCGGACTTCGTATTTGGTGCGATCCACTTTGAACTTGGCCCGTGCCGTGACCTGACCGTTCTTCACCTCAATCGTGGCGGGGAACGTGATGGGATGAGTGATCCCCTTGATAGTGAGCTGGCCCGTCACATCATGGGTAGGCTCCCCTTGCTTGGCTTTGGCCCGTGCTTTCACCTCGGTGATCGCGAATGTCGCCTCCTGATGCTTGGCGACCGAGAAAAAGTCATCCGACTTCAGATGGTTCACCAGCTTGGTATTGTACTCGGGGTCCTTCAAGTCCTCGACCTTGATCGACGTCATATCGACCGCGAAGTCTCCGTTGACGATCGCGTTCTTGATGACTTTCAGTTGCCCTCTTTTGATCTGGATCGTGCCGTTATGCTGGCCAGTCACCTTCTTACCGAGCCACTTAAGGGTGCTCGAGGAGGTGTCCACCTTAAATTCCGCCGGGTCGGCCGCCAAGCCGGGCGATGCAAGGACCAGTGCGAGGGCGGTTGCGAGAAAATAGGGAACGGATCGAGTGCGCATCGGCTTTCATCTCCTTGAATCTGAGTTGTAAAATAGGATGCGAACTAGAATAGAGCACACCGGGCCCGCGCACAACGGCAATCGCCTGCGGGGCCCGACCAGCTCAGTTCCCGACGTACGGACGAGCCTGCTTCAGGTAGAGTCTTGGGGTCCCCGTATAGCGGTCGTCCAGCTTGAACTCGACGTCGAGCGCGAAGTTCGGATCCCTACCCTCCGGATCATAAAGCCTCCAGAAGTGCCGATGAGCCTTGATCAGGATCGCCGAAAGCTCCCGGACCTGC
>CAYNDM010000040.1:0-4912 GCA_964395265.1 uncultured Bacteriovoracaceae bacterium | reverse complement strand
TCAGCGTCGAATACTTCAGATACTTGAGTTCGAATTCCAGGGGAATGGGCCGCTCCAGCGACCGGGAATCGAAGTAGACCAGAAGCTCCTCAGGGTAAATCCCCTCGGTCGGATTGGTCACGGCGTCCTCGCCTTTCTGATTGTTGTAGTAGATCGCCGCGTCGAAACGATCGCTCAGAATCCCGATCGTATTGCGGGTCACCGCCACTCCGTTGGCCTCTTCGTCGGAGTACGAAGGATTCAGCAAGACCCCTACGTAAACCTCGAGATGATTGATCCCGTAAAGTTCCCGTTCGTCGAATGCCCGTTGGTTCCAAACCGATGCCCAGACCACCCGCAGGGCGTTTTCGATGGTCTTATCCGGTTTGGCAGGATTGAAAGAAGTCGAAGTATAAAGCCCCGCTCCGCTGAAATTAGGCAGATCCTCGGAGTTCGTCGAGCTTCTGAAGCGGATTTTTTCTCCCGGATAAGACCGACTCAGCCAATTCTGGATCCGCCGCACCAACTCCGGGTCGACGAAGCCGCTCTCGATCTGTTGCCGCAGCTCATCCAGCCTGCTGACCTGATGAAGCCGGTCCTCGCGGAATCGACGATCGTTCAGCATTTCGACGACTACCCTGTCGAATCCGTTTTGTTTCATGAATTGATTATAGAAGTAGAAAGGAACTCCTGCTCCCTCGAGAACGAGCTCTTCTCCCAGAACCTGAGCGAGCTCGGCGTAGTTGGCGGCCTTCGCGCCCACCGAGTCGACATCCTTGAACCCGAGCTCGCGGGTCGAGAGCACTTCGCGCTTCTCGAGATTGGCCTGAAGCTGGCCGACTTGCCCCGGCCGCTTTCGGGCCCAGAACGCCTCGGCGTCCGAGAGACTGGCAGGTCTCACGATGACCTGATCCCCTTCGAGCTTGAAATACACCAGGGTCTGGCTTTCCAGATAAGGCCTGAAGAGCGAGCTCTGGTAGGCGCCAGGCAGTACGAGATTGGGAGTCCCTCGCGCGTTGCTCTTGATATTCACGTGCGACAGAGGAGTCTGCGCCTCCTCGGTGATGATTCCCGACACCACGCTCAGATCGAGAGGCAGGATCTCGAAGATCGGGATGTTGCGGAAGTTCAGCGACTTGACTTTCTCGCTGTTGGTGAGGATGTCTTGGCGAGTCAGGTAAACCAAGGTTCCATAAGCCTCGCCCTCGTTCATCACGATATGACCTGCTCCCCCCGCACCCGGGCGCCTCACGTCGGCGATGAGATTCGAAAGCTCGATCAGCGGCGAAGCCTTGAGCGCGTCGTCGACGAAAAGCGCCATGGAAGGATCCACGTAAATCCAGTCCGCCAGCGCGGACCCCATCGCCCCGCGCAGATTCTCGTCGGCGAGCCAGAGTGCTCGCTCAAAGTCCTCCACCCGGCTCTGGGTCAGGAGGTCTGCCTTCTGCACAGGACTCAGAAGCCCGGCAGCGTAGGCTGCCTGAACCAGGATCTTCGCTTTCTTCACTTGCTCCGCCTGGCTGGACACATGGATCAGAGCAAGTTCCTTCTGAAGGAAGGCGTTGGCCCGAACCAGGAAATGGATCAGATCCGGATGACGGCGGGTATCGAACGCCGCGCGGGTCTCTTCGACCGTCGAAGAAAGCCTCGCCAGCTCGTCCAGGGAATTGCCGCTCTCGCGCAGGCCGCGAACTACTGCGAGGGCCCCCGTCGGCAGATGGGACGAAACGGACTCGGCGTAAGCCAGAAGCGCTGAACGGCTGGCCGAGTAATACTTGCCTACCTTCTCACGGAGCTTCTCGATGTTGTCCTTCTCCCTCGCCGTGAGCGAACTCGACCATCGCGCCAGAAACGCGCTCATCAGATCCACCACGTCAGGGGTCATCAAGTTGTGAATGTTGTTCATGATCGCTCGAAACTCTCCTCGCATCGCGCTCGAGCCCCCAAGGCCCTGATCGATCACGGAGACCTCGTCCCTGAGAGTCTGCAGCGATACCTCGGCGCCATCTCCCGTCAGATTCCATCGGCGCTGGACTTCGTAGAGGGCCAGGTAGTCCCTGGACGAGCTCATGTACTTGGCCACGTATGCGATCAAATAGCCGTAGTACGGAGTCTCGTACTCAACTCCCGAGGTGCCCCTGGCGTTGTAGCCCGCGGCGATTTTCGACGTGGGATTGCGCTTCACGTAGAAATCCTCGAGCATCATGTGGCGCATCATCACTAAGGCATCGGAGTAGGCGCGATCCTGCTCCAGAAAAAGGTCGGGATTGATATCGTAGGCGCCGCGGCTACGGACTGCGTTGTCCGTGATCAGGAAACGTCCGTACAGCTCGTAGTAGTTGGTGGTGAACCGGTTTCCAAGGTAGAACCCCAGTTCGGCAAGCTGAGCGGCGGTCTCGTTCCGAAAAGCCGAAATGAAAAGCACGCGATACCTCGGGCTGATAATCACGCCGTTTTGCGAGATCGCCTCCCGCCCCACCGCATACTGGTAGGAATTGCTTCCGAAGGGCCCTTTCGAAAGGCGATTGATCTGCTCGAAAAGCTCCTTGATCCTCTGCTGGCGCGGTTGTTCCTCGCCGGCCAGTCGCTGGATCAGCTCCCATTCCTGCTTCAGGGAGAAGCTCGATCCAACGAGCGCCTGAGCAGGCGCTGATCCGAGAACGAGCCCCGCGAACCCGAGAAAGACAAGCCCCAGACCGAGACCGGTCGTCGGTGTCGATCGCATCTTCGACTTCATGGCAAAAACCCCCTCTTGAGATTGGAAATTTCCTGGTCAAATCGCGCTTCGGAGGAGCAGCTCGCGAACTCGGTGACCCAAGGTCCGCAGCCGTTGATGCGTCCCAGAGCGCGCACGAGCTGCTGATGCCGATTCTGGTGATCCGAGCGCGGGCTGGCCAGCATGGCCAGAGACGAGTTCCGGATCATGTAGAACTGGATCTTCTCGCGCTCATAAGCCTGCTCGTAAAGCGGGTATTCCCCAGGAACCCGACGGGAGAACGGAGCAGCCTTCATCTCTCCGGATGCGGTACCCAGGAAGTAGCTGACGGAAGGATTGAGAAACTTGTAGCCTCCATCCGGAGTCACGCGGAACTGCTCGTTGCGGCCATACAGCACGTTATAGAACTGCTCACGATTCAGGCTGGAGCCAGCGAGAGCTGAGCCTTCCCGCTTGGCCTCGCCCGAAAGCCCACTCAGGGAATACGCGATGAAATACTCGACACCCATCACTTCGAGGCGACCATCCCCGTCCACATCGAAGAGATCGTAGTCGGCCGAAGAGTTTCCGTGATACCGAAGGCGAGGCATCGACTCTGGATTCGACGGGAACACATGACGAACCTCCCAGATGTGCCCGCCCGCCATACGAACGCAACCGCTCGAGACGCCTCCACGCGAAACAGCCCAAAGATAGGTATACGAGCCCGGAATCTCGAGCTCGTGAACCAGATTGGAGAAATTGCTGCTCTTCAGATTTTTTCGGACCGCGGGATTATGAATGCCGTTGCCGATGGCCTCGTAATCCATCTTGGGCATGAATCCGTAGTAGGTCTCTTCGCGGATATGATCGACCTCGTGGTAGTTCCGCTGCAGGAAGTTCCACACTCCCGTCGTTCGGATCACCGGGATCTGGTTTCCATAGCTATCAGAGGTGTAGGACGCGACAGTTCCCACCGGGTAAATCGCGGTGAACTCCGGATAGGCCAGCACGCAAGGCCCCTCCGATTGGCACTGCAAGGCATCCACTCTCCTGCCTTCACGCACCGTCTTGAAGTCGAATAAGCCCTCGGATGCATCGAGAAGGAGCGCCAGCGCGATGGGCCGCAAGGTCCGTGAATCGACTCGGTGATTCGAAGCCAGCAGGAACTCCGCCAGCAACGCCTTTCGAGACTCAGTCAGACTGATGAGGTTCAGGCGTCCCGGAAGCACTTCGTTCGCCACGACCAGCGAATCCTTCGGATTCTGCTGGATCCAGCTCAAGGCCGAACGCGCGTCGACCAACGTCGCATTGCCAAGCAAAGCCTGAGCAAGGTTAGCCGCGGCCGCGAACCGAGCATCCAGGTCCAACTTGAGCCTGAATACGCGTCCCGGATTCAGGGCCTCCATGACCTGAAGGCTCTTCTCGTAGAGCGCTTCGCGGGAGAGAGCCCCCGTCGAGTAACGCCGAAGCGTATCCTCGATCCCGTAGACGGGCGAGCTCACCACAGAATTGAAACGGGAAAGCTGGTCCAGGTACAGAGGCTCGATGATCCTCTGCCCCACCACCTCGTCATAGACGCTTTTTCGCTTCTTGAGCTGATAGAGATAGGTCAACACGGCCTGCTCATCCAAGATCGCCGTCAACCTTGCCTGGTTGCCACGAGCAATCCGGAAGTGGATGCGTTCCGGAGCTTCGACTCGCGGAGCGAAACCGGTATAAAAGCTCGGCGCGTAGTTATCGAAAACCACTCCATTTTTGGGAAGGGATTGGTTGAAATCCGCCAGGGGGGTCGATTGCGCCAAGGCAGGGGTCGAAATAACAACAAACATCCCGAGTGTAACGGGAATGAATCGAATCATATGAACTCTCTCTCTCTCGAATTCTTTGGTTTCAGGCCTCAGAATGGTCGCCGCTTATACGCAAAATTGACACGTAGTGTCAAATCGAAAACGAACGAATTTCGTCGGCAACTCCACCAAAGAGGAGCTCACTTCGATCGATGGCTCGATTTCAGGGTCAGATCCAGCGTCGCCTTGCCGATGTTTTGCAGGGGCTCTTGGCCTCTTCGTTCAGGACAGCGCGCACAGCTGCGAAACCGATTGAAATCCTGAAGCGCCGTCAGGATCACCAGTTGCCCATCGGGTAAGTAGTAGTACCCTCCGTCGCCCGTGACATAGGTCGTACTGCCGGTCTTGTGAAAGAAGGTCGCATCGCTTGGGAAATAACGATTCAGGC
>CAYNDM010000039.1:11187-13951 GCA_964395265.1 uncultured Bacteriovoracaceae bacterium | reverse complement strand
CATCCTATTCACCAAGACGGTGAAGGGCCTGATGACCGCAGCTCCCAAGGGCGACGATCACGCAAAAGACACCTCGATCGGAAAGCACGGCACCAAGGCCGGCAAGTCGTCGGTCGCCAAGAAAAGCCCGGTCAAGAAGCAGGCTTCGGTCGCAACCCGAACCCGTCCGAACGACACACCCGCTGCTCGCCCTGCTCAAGCCCGCAAGTCGTCGGTCGCGAAAAGCAAGCCCGCCAAATCGCCGACTCACGCCTCTGCGAAGGCAAAACCGAAGGCTTCGTCTCCGAAGGCCTCGTCCGTGGCTCGCTCGAAGAATGTTCCCTCGAAAAGCGCCGGCTCGAAATCCGCGCTTGAAAGCTCGGCTTTGGCCAAAGCCCTGAGCGGCTCGGCCTTCAAGAACGCCCGCAACGGATTGGTGAACGGCGGAATGACCCAGCTTCTCAGAAAGAGCTCCTTCGCGGAGGGTTCGGACGCGCGAGCCGCTGCAAAAGGGGTTCTGAACGGCAAGTCCGGCCTGGCTGGCGGCGGTGGCGCCCTGTCTGACGGACACGTCGAGGCAGGCCAGGTGGCCGTGAACTCCTTCGGCGGTGGCGGTGGCGAGGACTCAGGCGTTCCCGGCTATGGCAGGGGATCCAGAGCCAAGGTCTCCGGGCAAGGAAACTCCTTCGTCAGCCTCGATACCTCGGCGTCTGACGTCGACGAAGGTTTGACGAAAGACCAGGTGGGCCGCGTGATCCACGCGCATATGAAGGAGATCCGCTATTGCTACGAGTCGGCCGTGCTTCGTCAGCCGGACGTCGAGGGCAAGCTCTCGGTTCATTTCGTGATCGGCGCCCCTGGGTCGGTCAAGACCGCCTCGGTGGCTCGTACCACGGTCAATGATTCCAAACTCAATAACTGCGTCGTGCAGCGGCTGAGCCGTTGGAAGTTCCCTCGTCCGAAAGGCGGCGTCAACGTCGCCGTGACCTATCCGTTCATCTTCAAGACGCTTGGGAGGTAAACCTTATGCGCACGAAATTGAAGACCGGCATCTCGATCGCACTCGTTCTTTCTGGCCTGGCGCCATCCCTGGCGCTCGCTCAACCCAAGAACTCGTCTCCCAAGAACGCGGATGTCAGCAAGATCCGCGAGAAATACTGGGCGCGCGGCGAGGAATCCGAGCTTGGCGTAGTCCAAGACCGTCTCTATACGAAGAAAAACCGGCTTGAGATCTCAGCCTTCGGCGGGCTCATGAGCTCGGATCCGTTCCTGGATGTCAAAGGAGCGGGAGGCACGCTGGGATTCCATTTCAGCGAAACGCTGGCCGCGCACGTGGTTTACTGGAAAGCGTTCGCCTCGAACTCCAGCGCCCTCGATACTTTCGAAGCGGAAGTCAAAGCGACGACCAACACCAATAAGCCTTCGTCCTACCTGGGCGGAGAGATCGGCGCGAGCTTCCTCTACGGGAAGCTGAGCCTGGCGGGCGCTTCGATCATTCACTACGACCTGCATCTGCTGGGCGGAGCCGGCGTGACCTCAACCGAGACAGGACACTATGTCACGCCTTCGATCGGTCTGGGACAGAACATCTACGTGACCAGTCGGATCTCCCTCAGGCTCGACTACCGGTTGATGTACTACAGGGAGGCCATACACGAAAAAGTCAAGCCGGCCCCGGAACGAGGCCAGTTCCTGAACTACCGAAACAACTGGACCAATGCGCTCACGCTTGGATTCAGTTTCATGATCTGAGGTGACACATGAGAATCATGAGTTCCCTGGCATTGAAAGTTCTGACCGCCTCCGCGATGGCAAGCGCGGTGATCCTGCTCCCGAAAGCAGCAAGCGCCGCGTCGTCGGCTGAGGGAGCTTGCACGGACGGCGAATCATGGAGCTTCAGCTCCGCTCTGGCGCCATCCGAGCAGGAGAGCTTCACCTCGACAATATGGGGGCACATCTCCGCCTCGAAAGGGCTTGAGAAGGCCCTGAGCTTCCACAAAAAGGCAACGTCTCCCGAAAGCGCGGCGCTCGCGGACTACTGGGTTGCTCGGGCGCTTCATCGAGCCGGAGCCGAGCACGCGGCATACGCGCGTTTCGTCGCTCTCGCGGCTCGCGTTCCCGGCCCTCAGACCCAAGGCGCTCAACTGGCCGCATTGGCCTGCGTGAACCAGATCCAGGCGAAGTATCCTGCCTTGGGCGCGCCCGCCGCGATCCTGGACACCTTGGCTCAGCTCAAGCGAGCCGGTGGAAGCGCGCGCGAGCTCGAGCCAATCCGTGAGTTCGCGGCCCGCTGGGTCGTCTCTCAAGCGGCAAGCGGAGCCCGAAGCGCGGACACCCGAAAAGCCCTTGCGCTTCTAAAAGGAGCCGGTGAGTTCGAGCTTTTCGCAAACGGGATCGTCGCTGCCCGGAACAAACAGCACAAGAAAGCCGCGATGGCGCTCGAAACCTTCCTCATGACGAAGGAGCCGCGATCCGCTTTCCTCAAAGGCAAGGTCGATGAAGCACGGCTTCTGGCCGCTCGGGCCCGCTACGCGTTGAAGCAGTACGACGAGGCGGCCAAGCACTATCAAAGCATCAGCAAGGGATCGAATTTCATCAACGAGATGCTCACCGAGCTCGCCTGGTCCCGCCTGATGATGGGAAGATACCCTGAGGCCGTGGGTGTCGCGATTCAGAGCCAAACGGGCCTGCTGCGATCGACCTTCACGCCCGAGGCGCAGATGATCTCGGCGATGGCATTCAACGAGATCTGCCAATATCCTGAGTCGCTCCGCGCGCTCAAGAC
>CAYNDM010000039.1:8609-11177 GCA_964395265.1 uncultured Bacteriovoracaceae bacterium | reverse complement strand
GACTACGCCCAGGTCCATGCATGGTTAGGATCCTGGAAGAAAAAACGCGGCTCCTTCTCGCTTTACGAGCAAGCCGTGAACTATGCGACTCGGGAGGAATCCTCCTCCGTCCCGCACCGCGTGGCCAGCGAGTGGATCCGCTCGCCGGTATTCATCTCCCATCAGATGGAGATCAAGGCGCTCTTCGATCAGGAAGCCAAGCTCAGCGAACTGCTCGAGGACGCACAGGAACAGGATCGTCGCTGGCTCACGAACCTCATTCGCGAAGCGCAAGGGCGAAGGCAGACCTTAGTCTCGAGGATCGAAGCCGATCTCTCTGATCGCAATCTCGCGATGGTCCGCAAGCTGAACGAGGTTGCCGAGAACGCCAAGCTCATTCGGGTGGAGATCCTCAACGGGGCCAGCCACGATATGATCTGGCAGAACGCGCATCCCGACTACTTCCAAGTCGCCCAGCGTTGGAAAGACGACTTCAAGCAAGGTGGCAAGACCTCGTCCTGGGATTGGGGCTCGGTCGATCCCACCGACAAAAAGGTGGAGCTGTGGGAAGACGAGATCGGAGCGCTTCGAGCCGATCTCCATGACAACTGCTCAAGCAAGTCCAAATACCTGAAGCTCCAAGTGGCGGAAGCCAAATAGTCCAGAGGATCCTTCCAGGCTTGGCTACCTGAAGCGAGCGATCTGGGCTAGAAGTATCTGGCGTCCAGGAAGACGGCAACGGCCAGCACGATGCCCCGATAATCATCGGGCAAGCGCTGTGAAACGAACGCCAAATCAAAAAACGGCTCGTCCTTCTGAACCGCGCCCTTCTCGGTGCTCTTTGGGGAGCACTTCATGACTGCCCAGACTTCGCCTCGATGGCCGAAGTGGAACTCGCGCTTCGCCCGCGCCCGCCCCACCACGCTCAGCATCAAGGTGCCCATCGGGCTCAATACATCGAACTTGCGCCTAAAGAGGCTCGACCGATCCTTTACCGAGCCAATGAGAGCTCCGCTGGGAAGGTAGAGATCCAGCTTCGGACGGCTCCCATCGAAGGTGCATTGGGCGATCAACTCAGCGCTTTTCGCGACGTCGAAGAAGTGAATATCGAAGCCAGGTCCGCCCTTGGCTTTTGAGATCAGCCCTCTTCTCTTTCGCGCCTGCTGAACCGCGAACCCGAAGACCTCTCCGTTCTCAGCGCGAAGGACGTATTTATTGAGACTACCCGGGGCAAGAATCTCCGAAAGCTCGGAATTTCTCTGCACCTTCAGAAAGCTGCTCTTACGAAGCGACTGATAGAGAAGCAAATGCGTTCACCCCAAATCCTTATGCCAAGATGATTCACGTTCGATAGCGGCGCTCAACTGCTCGAACTCATGGCGGGCATCAGCGGGGCTGGCGCCCATTTCCCGGGCCCAAACCCTCGAAAGGGACTCGGCCCAGGGCAATCCATGATCCTTCCGCGCAGCATAAAGCGGCAACCTCCGGAAATAAAAATCCTCCAGATGCATCACCATCCCATTCCGGATCGCGTAGGTCAGCTGCGCGCCTAGCATCGGAAAGCCTTCTGGATCGGCCTGCGAGACCAGACCGGGATCCTTCGAGCTGAGCTCTTCATGGGTTCGATAGACCTCAAGAGCCTCGGCTCCATACCTCCCGAAAAGCTCGTTCGGAATCATCAACCCCATTTGCTTGGCACGATCGCGCCCCAATTGCAAAGCAGAAGGAGTGGCGGAGGGATTGATCGGCATCCGGGTTTTAGAAGGATGCACTCGTTCAGGAAGCGCCGGAGCACGCCCCTGCTTGTGCTCTTTAGCCCAAGAATCAAGCGCGAAATCAATGATCTCTTCCGCCATCTTGCGATGGGTCGTGTATTTGCCGCCGGCAACGAAGACTGTCCCTCCCGGACCGGATCCGATGAAATGCTCCCGACTGACCTTTTGAAGTTGGGTCGTCCCTCCCCCTGCGGGCTGGCCTTCGCTTCCCGCCGTGGAGGCAGCAGCGCCCATCAACGGCCGAACGCCCACATATCCGCTGAGGATATCCGAAGTTTTTAGCTGCAGGTCGGGAAAATACCGATCCAGAAGCGTCATCAGGTACTGAACGTCCGCCTTCTCGATCGATGCGGCGCCGGGATCGACCGGAGAAGGCGAATCGGTTGTGCCCACGATCGTGACTCCGGCACCCAGATCGGGACGCGGGATGACAAAGGAGATTCTCCCGTCCTCGGGATGGCTCATCACCACCGCTCCGGGAACCGGGATTCTCTTCAGATCGAAGATGAGGTGCACCCCTTTGCTAGGGTTCAGCCAGCGGTTCCAACTCGGCGAAACGGCTTGCCCGATCCGATCGGTCCACGGGCCGCCGCAGACGATCACCTTGGATGCGCGGACCTCGACCTCGCCCCGCCCCTCCGGCTTCTCGCGGTCCCGGACGCGGAATCCCACGACTCGACCCTCTTCCCAAAGGGGCTCCATCGCTTCGACATAATTCGCTACGGCCGCTCCGGCGTGGTGGGCCGAGCGAAGGGTTTCGATCGCAAGCACATCATCCCACATCGATGCGTCGTAGTACCTGAACCCCCCCAAG
>CAYNDM010000039.1:2220-8599 GCA_964395265.1 uncultured Bacteriovoracaceae bacterium | reverse complement strand
AGCCCGTCGGCCTTGATCAACGGGAGCTCTTTTCGCAGCCGTTTTCTCGACAGGCTCTTGTGAAAGCCCGGAGCGCGAAAAAGCGCGAGGAGATCGTAGAGCCACATCCCCAGCCCCAGGACGAATCGGCCGTTGGGATCGCCCCGGTATACCGGGAAGTAAAAAGGCAACGGGCGGACCAAAGTCGGAACGGACCGAAGGAGCAAAGAGCGCTCCGAAAGCGCTTCGAAAACCAGGGCGAACTCGTAGTTCTCCAGGTACCGAAGCCCCCCGTGAATCAACTTCGAGCTCCGGGAAGAGGTGCCTGAGGCGAAGTCGTTCTTTTCGACCAGCGCTACGCGCAAGCCGCGACTGACGGCGTCTCGAGCCGCTGCCGCACCCGTGATGCCGCCTCCCACGATCAGGACATCGAACCTCTCCTCGGCGAACCTGCGAAGCGCGGTGTCCCTGCTCCGATAAGAGAACTCGGTGAAGTTGAAACTCATTTTTCCAATTGTGACGGCTCTTTCTGTCGTGTCACGGAGATTCCGAGCTCGACGAGCTGCTCAGGGTCCACTGGGGACGGCGAATCGGACATCAAATCGGTTCCTTTTTGGGTCTTGGGGAAAGCCATTACGTCGCGAATCGGCCCCACTCCGCAGAGGATCGCGGAAAGGCGATCAACCCCGAAAGCAATCCCGCCATGCGGCGGGGTCCCGTACTGAAGCGCCTCGAGAAAGAAGCCGAACTTCTCACGAGCCTGCTCAGGCGACAGCCCCAGGATCTTGAACATCGCCTGCTGCACTTCCGGACGGTAGATCCTCAAGCTCCCTCCGCCGATCTCCACTCCGTTCAGGACCATGTCGTACGCTGAAGCCTCGATGCGATCGAGATTCGTTCCGTTGACGAAATCCTCGAAGAACTCGGGCCTGGGCGACGTAAACGGATGATGGCAGGCGAAATAGCGGTTCTCCCGATCGTCGTACTCGAGCAGCGGGAAGTTCACCACCCAGAGGAACGCCGGCTTGCCCTCGCCGGGCTTCGGAATCAGCCCCAGCCTCGCGCCGACGGTGAGCCGCAAGGCCCCGAGCGCGTCGAAGACCACTTTGTTCTTCGAGTCCGCGATCACGAGCACCAGGTCCCCCGCATTCAGCTTGAGCGCGGATCTCAGCGCGCTTTTCTCGTCGTCGCCGAAGAACTTGGCGGCCGGCGACTGTAGCTCGCCTCCCTCCTGCACCTTGATCCAAAGCAGGCCCTTGGCCCCGAAAGTGGCCGCCTCGGCCTGAAGGGCATCCAGATCCTTGCGGGAGAACTTCTCGGCCTGTCCGGGCACGACGATCGCGCGGATCGAACCCCGCCTGCCGCGCGAGCCGGGCTCGAGAGCTTTGCGGAAAACCTGGAACTCGCTGTTTTCGAAGGCCCCGGAGATATCCTGAAGCTCGAGCCCGAAGCGCACATCCGGCTTGTCGCTGCCGAACCGGGACATGGCTTCGGAATACGGCATCCGAGGGAAAGGCGTCTGAACCTCCTGCCCCAGGATTTGCTTCCATACGCGCGCGATCATGCTTTCGAGGATCGGGAAAAAGGCTTCCTCGTCCAGGAATGAGGTCTCGATGTCGATCTGCGAGAACTCGGGCTGGCGGTCCGCGCGCAGGTCCTCGTCGCGGAAGCAGCGGGCGATCTGGTAATAGCGATCCATGCCGCTGATCATGAGAAGCTGCTTCAGCGTCTGCGGGGACTGCGGAAGCGCGTAGAACGTCCCGGGATGCAAACGGCTCGGAACGATGAAGTCGCGGGCGCCTTCGGGCGTGGATTTGTATAAGATAGGAGTCTCGACCTCGACGAAGCCGTTTTGATCCAAATGATTGCGCACGATCGAGAGCATCCGGTGACGCGTGATGAGATTGCGCTGGAGCGTGGGCCTTCTCAGATCGAGATAGCGGTATTTCAAGCGAAGCGTCTCAGCCACCTCCACGTCGTCCTCGATCTGGAATGGGGGCGTCTTGGCTTCAGAGAGGATCTCCAGGTCCGTGCAGGCGACCTCGACCTCGCCGGTCTTCATCCTCGGATTGGTCATGCCTTCGGGGCGATGGCGCACCTTGCCCTTGCACCAAAGGACGAATTCATTGCGTAGCTTGCCGGCGGTCGCGTGGGCGGTCGTCCCGCCCGGAAGCGCGGGATCGAATACGATCTGGGTCAACCCATAGCGGTCGCGCAGGTCGATGAAAACCAGTCCTCCGTGATCCCTTCTCTTGGAAACCCATCCGCAAAGGGTCACTTCCTGACCGAGCTCGGCGGTACCCAGCTCCCCACATGTGTGCGTTCTCACCATCCTACGAGTAGCCATGATTCATGATTAGCACTGGTGTCATCACCGGAGCAAGATCAGGACACTCGAGTTCGCGAACTCCCACGCGATTCTTCGCGAGCAGCTTGCGAAGGTATACCGCTTGCTGACTCTAGATGAATGCTTCACACTCTTCGTCAAGTTCTTGGCGCATCGCACCACCCCTCCATTGGGCTTTGCGATACCGTCACAAGGATCTTCATGGCAATCTGGCGTTCGAACACCCCGGCCCGCTGAGTGGAGAATGGAAAAACGAACGCTTCGAGTCCTCACTTACAATATCCACAAAGGATTCAGCACTGCGAACCGGTCCTTCGTCCTTTCGAAGATGCGCGAGGCGATCCGGCAGGTCCACGCCGATCTGGTCTTCCTTCAGGAAGTCCTGGGCCAGCATGAAGAGCATGGAAAGAGAATTCAGGAATGGCCGGCGGAACCCCAGTTCGAGTTCCTCGCGAACGAGCTTTGGCCTCACTTCGCCTACGGGAAAAACGCCGTCTATACCTCCGGCCACCATGGCAACGCCATTTTGAGCAAATTCCCCTTCACTTTCTGGGAAAACATCGACATTTCGACCAACCGTCTCGAGAGGCGCGGACTACTCCACGGAATCATCGAGATCCCTCACAAGCGCAAGCCGATTCATGCGATCTGCGTTCACCTGGGCCTGATCGAAAATGAGCGGGCTAGCCAGATCGAGTGGCTCTGCAAACGCATCGACTCGCTCGTCCCGCACGACGAGCCGCTCATCATCGGCGGGGACTTCAATGACTGGAGGCTGCGGGTCAGCTCCAGCCTGGAACGAAGAGTCGAGGTGAAGGAAGTTTTCGAGGAGCTCTACGGAAGCTGCGCCAGGACCTTTCCGAGCTGGCTACCGACGCTCCGCCTGGACCGCATCTATTATCGCAACATGAAAGCGGAGAGGGGGAAGACCTTGACGGGACGCCCTTGGAATCAGCTTTCCGACCACGCCGCCTTGTACGCCGAGTTCAAGGTCTAAGCCGCCGAGCTCTCTTGCGCGGCTTCTTTGAGAGCCTGGTTCAACTGCTCGAGCGTGTAAGGCTTGGCGAGGAATTTCACCCCTTCCATCTTTCGAACTCGGGATTCCCCGTGCTGCACGGCCGATAGCACGACCGTCGGAGGAACCTGCCCGAACCTCTCGCGGATCCGATCATAGACTTCTTCTCCGCTCATTCCTTCGAGAGTCAGGTCCAGAAGCATCACGTCCGGCCAGGTCGTGTCCAGGAGCTTGAGCGCCTCTTCCCCGCTTTCGATCAGAAACGGTTCGAATCCGTAGGACTCGAGCACGATTCCGAGGGTTTCGCGAATCGACCGATCATCCTCAATAACGAGAATCCTCATGAGCCTCCCCGTGCCATTCCCCTGGCCCACCGAAATGATGCAGGCGCTGATCGAAAAGAACGGCAATTGCTTCTTTGCAGTTTCGAAGCCAAACTAACGGCCGACAGGAGAACCGATATGACCCAGACCCGAACAGAGAAAGACTCGCTAGGCGAAGTCAAAGTGCCGGCCGACGCGCTCTACGGAGCGCAGACAGCTCGCGCGATTCAGAACTTTCCCATTTCGGGAAGGACGGCCCATCCCGAGCTCATCCGGGCTTATCTTCGGGTCAAGCGCGCAGCCGCGGTGGCGAACGCTGCGACTGGCGCTCTGGACGCGGAAAGAGCGCGCCTCATTCAGACGGCCATCGATCAACTCCTGTCCACCCCTGAAGCCGAGTGGCCGAGGATATTCCCCGTCGACCCGTATCAGGCGGGAGCGGGAACCAGCCAGAACATGAACGTCAACGAGGTCGTCGCCAACCTCGCCAATCAACTCTCCGGGAGCCCCTTGGGAAGCTATGTCCCAGTGCATCCCAATGACCATGTCAATCGCTCGCAGTCGACCAACGATTCGTTTCCAACTGCAATGCGCGTTGCAATTCTGGATGCATCAAGCGGCCTTTGCCGGGAACTGGAGCAGATCAGCCAGAGCTTCGCGGACAAAGCACGAATCTGGGAAGACGTGCCAAAGTCCGCGAGAACCCATCTTCAGGACGCGGTGCCCATGACGCTGGGACAGGAGTTCTCCGCCTATGCCCTCACTCTGCATCGCGCGAGCTCGTGGATCGAGCAAGGCCGCCATCCACTGAGGGAACTGGGGATCGGGGGCAGTGCCGCCGGCACGGGCCTGACAGTACCGAACGGATACATCGAACAGGTGATCGTGGAGCTCTCGCGCCTGACGGGCGAGCCCCTCTGCGAGTCCCCGAATCTTTGCGAAGCCATGCAATCCCAGGCTCCCGTGGCCTACTATTCATCGATGCTGAGGCTTCTGGCGCTCGAGCTCACGCGGATCTGCAATGACCTGCGCCTGCTGGCCTCGGGCCCGCTCACGGGTTTCGCCGAGATCACTCTCCCGGCGGTGCAGCCCGGAAGCAGCATCATGCCTGGAAAGGTCAATCCCTCCATTCTCGAGATGGCCAACCAGTCCTGCTACTCGGTGCTGGGTTACGACCAAACGATCGCCTATTGCTTGCAGGCGGGACAATTGGAGCTCAACGTGATGATGCCGATGATGGCCTACTCGGCGCTCGAAGCTACGCGCGTGATGAAGAACGCTCTCGTTTCCCTCCGCGTCCGCTGCATCGACGGCCTTCAAGCCAACGAGCCCAGGCTTCGCCACTACTTCGAGAGCACGCCTCAAGTGGCGACCGCCCTGACTCCACGGCTGGGCTACGACCAGGTGGCCAAGCTGGTTCAAGAGTCTTTGAGGACCGGAAAATCCGTGATCCAGCTGGTTCGCGAGAAAAACATGGTGAGCGAGGACGCGCTCTCGGAGCTTCTGGAGGTCCGCCGGCTGACTGGACGCGCGCGATAAAGCGGCGGGGACGGCCGCGAAGATCTCTCAAGCGGGACGATCTTAGCTTTCGATCAGCTCCACCATTTCGCCGGACTCGGACTCAGGTTCGTCCGAAGGCGGCTCCACGGGGCAGCCCGGGTGGCCTGGCGCGGTTCCGACCCGGACGTGAAAGTGATTGCCATGCCCACGCGCGTGCTGGACATGCCTTCTCAGTCTCTTCCACTCGTCGTCCTGCCCGGCGATCCGATCGATCTTCCGGATCAGCCTGCGATCCAGGAAGATGACCTTCACGCAGGCGTACGGATTCGCGAAAATCTGCTTCACTAGCCAGAGATTGTGATGAGGGTCGAAATGACGGTCGAAGTACTCGGGCCGGTTCTTACTGACCTGAAGGAACCCGAGATCCGCATCCTGCCCGGTCGTATGCGAGGCATGCCCTCGGCCACCTCGCCGGCCGGAGAGGCACCCTCCGCGCGGCGCCGAAAGATCCCCCACCAGCAGACGAACGCCATCGTACTCGGGAGCCCCATACTGCTGATCGATTTTTCGGCCCACCCACTCGAGCATGGCGACCATCCCGTCGGTTCCGAAATCGACGCATCGCCTGGGATTGCGAAGCTTCAAGCGATTGCCTTCGGTGGGAATGACCTGGCGACCCCAGGCCAAGAACCCGTTGTTCACGCTGCAATAGGCCTGCTCGCGCGTGCGGCCAAGATCCGATTCGATCAGCTTGAGGACGTCCTTGACCTTCCCCTCTTTCACTGCCTCGGCGTACCGCCGCTGCCCATCGGTCATCTCGTCGCAATAGCTGGCTTTCACCCTCTGGGGAGCGCACTTGGCTTGGCGCCGGGCCCGGGCAGGTTTCTTGGGGCAACAATGGAATCCTCTGAATGCGTATTCAGGGTTCCAGTCCATGCAAAACGCCGGATCCGGTCCTCCGTCAGCCGCAGGGAGAAGCTCGGAGGCTGGCGTCGGAGGAAGATACGAGGCATCCAGAGCGCGTGACTGGCTGGGAGAAAGAACGAAAAAAACGGCGGTGATCCATGCGCTAGCTAGCTTCATCGGCCGAAATCATCCTCAACTGTTCTTCCAAGTCGCTGGACTGATCGCTCCAGTAGCGATGAGAGCCGAACTGGGGAAACGCCTGTGGAAAGGCGGGATCCTCCCAGCGACGCGCGATCCAAGCAGTATAAT
>CAYNDM010000039.1:0-2210 GCA_964395265.1 uncultured Bacteriovoracaceae bacterium | reverse complement strand
CGCAGCGCGCGCAACGGCTCAATCAACCTTAGGCTTCTCATGTCGAATGCTCGTATCTCCTCATAGCCCGAGAGAAGGTCGTCAAGTTGCTGGCGGGCCAATGAATCCGCCTTCTCTCCTCGTGGCCGGCCCGGGAGCAGGAGCCATAGATCCTGGACGGACGGACCGCGGACCATGTCGTCGAAGTCGAGGAAGAACGGGCCGTTCTGGTTCCAGAGAAGATTGCCCAGGTGGCAGTCTCCGTGCAACCGATGCGGCACCACCTCGTCGAACCAAGGCTGGATCCGCTCGCAGATCGCTCGAACCGCGCTCTCGTACCGGGCCTTGAACTCGACCGGGATCCAATCACCTTCGAGAAGAAATTCGAGATTGGCGAGGCCGTAGGAAGCGGGGCTCAGCTCGATCCGGTGACGAGCCTTTTTCGAAGCGCCCACGACATGAATCCGCCCGAGAAGCCTTCCGATCCGACGAAGCTGTTCGCGATCCAGCTCGTCGGGAGCCCGGCCGCCCACTTTCGGGAAGATCGCGTACCAGATGCCGGATGCGGTTCGGTGAAGCGTTTCCCCGTCCGGAAACGGCAGAGGAGCGATCGCCGGTATCTCCGCCTCGACCAAATCGGCGATGAACTCATGCTCTTCGAGGATCTGCTCTCGAGTCCAGCGTCCTGGACGGTAGAACTTGACCACGCGCCGTCTCGCCGAGGGATTGACCTTTACGGCCTCCATCAGCTCCGCATCGTCCTCGATCTCAAGCTCCACGTCGTACACGCGGTTCTCGAAGCTATTGAGCGCCATGCATCGGCCGGTACAGCGGAGCCCAGAGGTCTCCACCGCTTCGAGCACCCGATCAGGGGTGAGCTCGAAGAAAAACTTCGTCTGCGCATCGCCCCAGGCTGCGACAGTCATGCGGACAACCTATGTCGGGTGATCGTCGATGTCCAGTCATTCATCCCGGTGTCGGGCGCTCCTCGATGTCCAGTCATTCATCCCGAACCACGAGCCCGCGCGCCGATCGGCCGCTACTCCGCATCTTCATCGTCTTTCTTCTCGGACGCGATCTGCTTGAGCAGGGCATCCACGGGGGTCTCGAGCTTCTTGTCTCGATTGCAGCTCACGCATGCCGGCGCGACGTTCCCCGGAGTGCTCGTGCCTCCGCGCGCGATCGGCACGATATGGTCCATGGTCAACTTGCTGGGAGGAAACCTCTGCCCGCAATAATGACAGATGCCCCGATTCAGCTGGGTCCTCCACCACTGGGACTTCTTCAGCTTTTGGGCCTTCTCTCGCTCTTTCTTGATCCTTCGCGGATCCGACGCCTCGGGATCCAGCAGATAATAGTCATCGTCCGCCATCGACGCGGAACCTATCATGGCCGGGTGGCATCGCGCCAGGTCTCCGCTCTTCGCCCACGCTCACCCCTGCGCCAAAGAGCGCACCCAGCGCGTGAACAGGTCTTGCGTCATCGCTCCGGATTGCCGGTCCTTTTCGATGCCATTCTTGAATAGGGCGAGGGTCGGGATGCTTCGAATCCCGTAAGCGCCAGCCGCCAGCTGGTGCTCCTCGGTGTTCAGCTTCACGAAGACCACTTCGCCGGCCATATCCATGGCCACCTTGGAAAACGTCGGCGCGAAGACACGGCAAGGGCCGCACCAAGGCGCCCAGAAATCGACCACCACAGGGAGCGGGCACTTGCGAATCAAGGCCTGAAGCCCCGCTCCGTTCACCTCACTGACCGCGCCATCGAGCTTCAGCTCCTGACGGCAGCTCCCGCAAACTGGGATCTTTCCGGAGGCCCCATCGATGGGTACCCGGTTCAACTTGTCGCACTGAGGACAGGGGGAATAAGTCGTCGCCATGGCCATTCCTCGCGAGGTTCCCGGCGCAAGGCGCGGACCGGCCTAACCGTGCCGCTCTTCGCCGGAATGACCAGGACGGTACAACGACGGCCGCTCGGGACGCAACTCCTTGGATCGCTCGAAAGTGTAGATATTGTAAGCATGCCGAATCACCAGCTGGGCGACGTTGCGGACGGGAATGCCGCCAGCCGTGTTTCCGCGCTCCGTACCGTAGTGTGCATGGCCGTGAAACACGCCATCCGCCCCGGCGGCGTCGACCGCTTCGGCAAGCAGATAGCTTCCAAGAAAAGGGTAAAGCTCCCGCTTCTCGCCAAGCAAGGTCGAAACGACCGGAGAGTAATGAAGGAGAGCGAAG
>CAYNDM010000038.1:0-14176 GCA_964395265.1 uncultured Bacteriovoracaceae bacterium | reverse complement strand
GTCATGAACGCGGACGGCACGGGCAAGGTCGCGATCACTCAGAATACGCTCGCGGGCCTGGACAGCCGCGCGCCGGTCTTCTCTCCTGATGGCGCGATTCTCTATTTCTACTCGTCGACCGACGTCGACGGCGACTGGGATGGGGACGCGGATATGGCGTATAATATCTGGTCGTCGGATCTGACCGGAGCCGTGAGAAGCCGTCTAACCACGGACGAGGATGGCCACCATAATTACGATCCGCAAGTCTCGCCGGACGGGACGCAGGTCGTCTATTCGTCTTACGCCAAGATCGGCGGGGTCAGCCCTTCCTCGTTGAACATCTGGGTGATGAGCTCGGATGGAATGTCGAGTTCGCCATTGACCAGCAATACGACTGCGGGCTTGGATAGCGGCAGCCCAAGTTTCTCGCCCGACGGGAGCGAGATCGTCTTTGTTTCGAAGATGCCCATCGGTGGAGTCAATAGCTCTTCGTACAATATCTGGAAAATGAGCTCGAACGGTGCAAACCAAGTCGCGTTGACGGATCGCACGGCCGTGGGCTTGGATAGCCGTTCTCCGCGATTCTCGCCTGACGGCGGCAAGATCGTCTTCAGCTCGAAGATGGATATCTCCGGGTTGGCGGCGCTTTCGTGGAACATCTGGCTGATGAACTCCGACGGGACTTCCCTGGGCCCGTTGACACGGAATACGGCGATCGGCCTGGATTCCTATCTAGCGCCGGGCCGGTTCTGGCACGCCGAATAGAGAGGGCTCCGAGACGGCTCTAGCCGAAACCGGGTCTTAGCTTTCCTTGCGCGAACTCCTCAGGAAGGCTGAGATATCGTCCTCATGGCCTGAGATCAGGATCAGGTCCTGGTCCTCGATGATCGTATCCGCGGCAGGGCGCCTCATCGCTCCTCGGTCCTTGGCGGCTCGCACCGCGATCACCTGGATATTGTGCTTGGCGGGGAGCGAGAGCTCGTTCAGGGATTTTCTCCACATGGATTGGGGAGCGTGGATCTGAACGATGCGATAGCCTTCGCCAAGATCCATCTCATGCATCACTTGAGTGTTCGCCAAGCGATGCGCGATCATGCGACCCATGGCATGTTCGACGAAAAAGACCTCGTGGGCGCCCAATCGGCGCATGATGGAGGCTGCCAGGTCGCTGTTGGCTCGGACCGCAACGTGCTTCACTTGGAGCTCAAGCAGGTGCACGGTCGCCAGAACCGCGCACTGGAAGTTTTCGCCCACGCAAACGACCGCAGCATCGACAGATCGCGCCCCCAGCTGCTCAAGCATCTTGCGGTCTGTGGCGTCCCCGATCGCCGCGACCGCTACTTTGTCGCGCACGGCCTCCACTTGCTCGTGCGATTGGTCGACCACGATGACCTCCGCGCCCTCCTCGGCCAGCCGAGTGGCTACCGATGTTCCCAACACTCCGAGTCCGACCACCAAAAAGCGTTTTCTGTCCATTTTCACCCCACGTAGTATCGTTCAGTCGGATAGCGGAACCTCTGCGGCACCACTTTTCCGATTCCGATGTAAACCATGACCACCAGGCCCATTCGTCCCGAGATCATGAGCCCGATGATCAAGAGCTTGCCCAGCGGGCTTAGCTTCTCCGTGATTCCCAGCGAGAGGCCCGTGGTCGAAGACGCCGAAAAGACCTCGAACGTCAGCGCCCAAGGGTCGAGCGGCTCGATCGCGACCAATACTAGGACTGTCAGAAACACCGCGGCGAAATAGAAGAAGACGATCGCGATGCATTTCTGAAGGACCAGCGGGGAGATCTCGCGTCGGCCGACCTGGATCCCCTTATGTCCGCGGCTCACGCGGAGAGCCGCGGTCACCATCCCGCCCGCCGTCGTGGTTTTGATACCACCCGCTGTCGAGATAGGTGATCCGCCGATGATCATGAGAAAGATGATGAGGAGCTGCGTGCCGAACCCGAGTTGACCCACGGGCGTGAAGTTGAATCCGGCCGTGCGGGAGGAAACGGAATAGAAGATGCCATTACCCAGGGCGTTCCATAGGCCTCCGCTTTTCTCGTTGAACGCTTCGGCCAAGAAGATCCCGACGGCGCCTACGACCAAGAGCACGCCTGAAACCAGGAGGGTCAATTGGGAATGAGGGGTCAGGGCGCGTGTGCCTCGATGACCTCGCCGCCAGATGCGGGGAAGGAACTCGAAGAGCGTGGGAAACCCGATGCCTCCCATCAGCACCAGGATCAGGACTCCGAGCTTCATGAAGAAGAGCCCTGGAATGTCCATTCCCGGAGCGAAGGTGCTGAAGCCAGCGTTGCAGAAGGCGGAGACTGAGTGGAAGACGGCGTGGAAGAGGCGAAGCGGCATCTCCGGCGGGAGAGAAAAGTAGATCCACGCCGCCCCGATTCCTTCGGCGATCAGCGTGGTGAGGAACACCTTCAGAATGAACCCGCTGATTTCTCCGATATTCGGAACGTCATAAAGCTCCTGCCCCATGATCGTCTGCGAAAGGGAGAGGCGCCGCCTGGCGAGGACGGCGAGCCCCGCGCTCAGGGTGACGATCCCGAGGCCCCCGATCTGCATCAGGAAGAGGACGACGGCCTGTCCTGCCAAGGAGAAGGTCTCAGTGAAGGGCACCGGGCTCAGGCCCGTGATGGCGAGAGCCGAGACCGAGATGAAGAATGCGTCGATCAGCTGAATCGAGGCGTTCGGATTGAGACACCAAGGCAGCAGGAGAAGAAGGGTCCCGAAGGCCAATGTCAGGGAATAGAGCAGGAATCCCGCCCGAAGCGGGGTAAGCTCGACCTTTCGCCACCACTTCAGGACGGTACCGGTGCCCATCGCGAGCGTTGCAACGGCGAGCAGCATGCCCGTGTGAAGGAAGGTGCTGTACCGGGCCGGGTGAGCCTCGTCGAAGCCCAGCGTCTGCTCATCTATCCAGCGAAGCCCCCAGAGGCAAAGGAAGAAAATCGCCCAGATGCTCAGAACGCCTTGAAGAAGCCGCCACCAAGGGGCTCCTGTCAGCTCGAAGCGGGAGGATTCGGAGAAAAACAATTTGGCGTTTCGCGCCAGGATCCGGAAAAGCTGGACGAGGACGAAGATGGCGAGCCCATCCAGGAGCAATGGCTTCAGGAAAATCGATGGAAGCCATCGCTCGACCAGCACCGCCACGACCGCCGTGATGAGGGTGGGAAGAATGTTCATTCGTGAACTATCTTAGGACAAAAATACTTGCTCTGATAGCCGCTTCATGCAGAGATACGAGATGGTGGGATCCCGAACTCCTCGTCTTCTTCATTTTGGCTTGAAGGCCGTTCTCGTGGCCTTCGTGTATTTCGGGCTGGCTCAATTGAGTCGGCTGCTGGTTCTGTCTCCGTTGGAGGCCGCGGCGGTGTGGCCCGCGAGCGGTTTCGCGCTGGCGGCGCTGCTGCTTCTCGGGCCGAGCTACTGGCCTGGGATATTGCTAGGATGCACACTGGCTCATTTGATCTCCCCTCAATCCCAGGGAGGTTGGCTCGCGCTCGCCCAGGCGCTCTGTCTAGGAGCCAACGTGTCTTTCGCCTATTCGATGGGCGCGCTGGTTCTTCGGCGCCAGGGATTCAGTCTGGAGCTGAACCGGATTCGGGACATCATTTCCCTGGTCTGCGTTTCTATTCTATGCTCCCTGCTCAGCGCGGCCGGCGGAATGGCCATTTTTCTTTCCTTCCAACCGGAATCGCCGATGGAACTGTTGCAGTATGCCGGCGACTGGTGGGCAGGAGAGCTGATTGGGACGATGACGGTTGCGCCCCTGATTTTCGGTTGGGCCACGGCCTTCTCTTCCATGCAAGGACCATGGATGCCACGGCTTCGCGCCTTCGCGAGCTGGAGGGCAGTCGAGGCGGTTTCCCTGGCCACCGCCCTGGTGATCGTGTCGATGCTCACGTTTTCCATGTGGGACCTCGGGTATTTCCTGGTCTTCCCGGTCTTGATCTGGGCGGCGCTCCGCTACGGCCAGCGAGGGGCGTCTCTTGCCATGATCGGAGCGATGGGCATCGGGATCTGGTGCGCTTCGGAGGTGCTCGAGCATCTTCCCGAGGAGCTCGCATTCTCTCTTCTGCTTCGGTTCCGCATATTTCTGGCGGTGGCTTCAGCGACCGTGATGCTCTTGGCCAGTTCGATCCAGGAAAGGCGAAGGGCGGGTCAAGAGAGGCTTGCCCTTGCGAAGGAGCAAGTCCTTCATGCCGAAGCCGAGAGCGCGCAGAAGCGATCGGCGTTCTTGGCCGAGGCGAGCTCGCTGTTGGCGAGCTCACTGGACTATCGCGTGACGCTTCAGAAGGTGGCGAACCTCGCGGTCCCGAGGCTCGGGGATTTCTGCGTCATCACGAGCTATGACGAGCATGACCGGCTTTCCGCCAAAGGGACTGCTTGCATCTCGCCTGAGAAGGAAGAGCTGCTTCGAGGCGCCAATCGGGCGGATATCAATATCACTGCTGGCCACTATCTCCTGATTCCGGTGCAGGAAAAGAGGACGCTTTGGATCGATGAGCTGAGCCCGGAGAATCTCGAGCAATTCCAGTTCTCGAGCCAGGAGAGGGAGATTGCGGCCCGGCTTGGGCTAAGCTCGGTCGTACTCGTGCCGTTATTCAGTGCCGAGCGATATCTAGGACTGCTGAGCGTGGGTTCCCTGACGGAAGGCAGGGGCAAGGCCCCGCTGGACATCGCTCTGATCGAGGATCTGGGGCGCCGATGCGCGAGCGCCATCGAGAACTCCCTATTGTACGCCCGAGCGCAAAGCACGCTTTCGCTTTTGCGGGCGACCTTTGATGCAACCGCCGATGGGATCCTGGTGCTGGACGAGACCGGGAAGGCCGAAACCTACAACGAGCGCTTGATCCAGATGCTGAAAGACTTGACCGCGGAGGAAGCCATCTCTCTCGTCTCAGAATGGGCCTCTCGCGGAGAGCATACGATGACGGAATGCGCAGGGGAGAGGTTTTTCGAGGTGGATGTCCGTTCGCGAATGCGAGGCAACGACAGGGCAGGGAGCGTTGTTTGCGTTCGCGACGTCACCGAAGCGAGGCAGATGGAGACGAGGTTACGAATCTCGGATCGGATGGCGACCGTCGGGCAGCTTGCCGCTGGCGTGGCGCACGAGATCAACAACCCCCTGTCGCACGTGATCGCGACGCTCGACCTGATCCGCCAGGATCTTCCCAAGGAGGGTCCAAAGCACTTTCAGTGTAGGATCGATAGCGCGATTGCCAGCGCGGAGAGAGTGGCGGGGATCGTTCGCGACCTGAAGACTTTTTCGCGAGAGACCTCCGCCGAGATCGGGCCCACGGACCTGAGAGCCGTCATTGAGTCGACTTTGCCGCTGGTGGCGAACCGGATCGCGCAGCGTGCGTGCCTGATCCGCGATCTCGCTGATGTCCCCCTGGTTCGAGGCAACGCGGGAAGGCTCGGGCAGGTGATTCTCAACCTTCTGATCAACGCGGTACAGGCGCTTCCCGAGTCGGATCCTTCTAAGCATTCAATTCGGATCGCGACCCGGATATCGGCCGACGGACGCGTGCTCGTGGAAGTCTCTGATACCGGGCATGGGATCCTTCCGGAGGACAAGAAGCGGGTTTTCGACCCGTTCTTCACGACCAAGCCGATCGGAAGCGGAACCGGGCTTGGGCTTTCGATCTGCTACAATATCGTTCAATCGCTTGGCGGGCAGATCGACGTTGAAAGTCACGCCGGAAAAGGCGCTCTTTTCCGCGTGACGCTCTTGCCGGCCGAGGAGGGAACCGTGTCAGCCGAAGAGCGCAAGCAGGAGCGGAGCGAAGATTGGGGCGCGCTTCGTGGAACGGTCATGATCATCGACGATGATCACATGATCCTGGATCTCCTGAAGAGCGCTTTCGAGGGGCAGCACGACGTGATCCTGGCGCCAAGCCCGAACGAGGGAGCCCGGATGCTGCTCGAGCCCACGAGCCGGGTGGACGTCGTGCTTTGCGATCTCATGATGTCTGGGATGACAGGCGGGGAAATCTACGAGTCCGTTCGCTCCGTGCGCCCCGATATCGCCGCGCGCTTCGTTTTCATGACCGGAGGCGCCTTCACGGACCGTACCCAGGAGTTCTTGAAATCGGTGAGCAACCCAGTACTCTCCAAACCATTCCGGCTTTTCGCCGCTCGCGAGATCGTCCAGCGGATGCTTTCGAGCTGAGGCCGACTTTGCGCCGAGCGCTCTTATGGCCCGCTTCGGGAATCTTCGCTCGGCTTTCCTTGGCGAACTAGTTCCCGGCGCCGTAGTCGGACGCGAGCACAGCGGACCGATGCAAGTTCAGTCTTCCCCCGCTCACGGTCACGTTTTTCATGCTTTCGGTCTGATCGGTCCCCTGGAGCAGGAGGGATTTTATCGCGAGCGCCCCGGCTGCAGGATCCGACAGGGAGAGTTGATGGAGGCTGGGGCTGGCGATCGAATGGAGAAAAGCGATGGCTCCAGCCACATGGGGAGTTGCCATCGAGGTGCCTGTCTTGGTGCCGACGGCGTTTCCAGGAAGCGTCGACAGGATCGAGGTCCCGGGAGCTCCCAAATCGATCGAGCGTGCGCCGTACGCGGCACCGAGGTTCCGGGTGTCTTCTCGGGTCGTGTTGGTCACCGCGACGATGAATTCGCTCCCGCAGCTCGTCGGCACGTCGCCTCGCACGTCGACATCGATATTGCGGTTGGCGGTCGCGGCCGCCGAAAGAATTCCCAGCTTGCCCATGCTCTCGTACAGATCGTTCCAGACGGGGTAGTCCCCCGACTTGCAGTCAGCGAAGTCGATTCCGAAGCTGGAGTTCGTCGCCACGATGTTCGCGCCTTTGGCTCCGCGAGTTTCGAGCCAGAGTTTCTTCTGCTCGATCACGTATCCGTATCCCGACGCGATGACCGATGTCGCTCCGGACGCGGCTTGGACCGCCATCAATTTCACGTTCCAGTTCACTCCGGCGATCTGGGAGCCGTTGTTTCCGGATGCTCCGATGATGCCCGCTACGTGCGTGCCATGAGAACTCGATGAGATCTTTCCGGTGTTGGAGTAGCCGTTCCACCCATGAATATCGTCGACGTACCCGTTCTGGTCGTCGTCCACGCCGTTGCCGGGGATTTCGTTCGGGTTGATCCAGACGTTGGGCATGAGGTCAGCGTGACTCGTGTCCATGCCCGAATCGACGATGGCCACCACGACGTCGTTTCCAGCCTTGTCCTTGCCTCCGGTGCCCAGCTCCCAGGCCCGAGTCGCGCTGATATGCCCGGTTCCCGACGCGTTGCTGAGTGACCACTGCTGGGAAAACTCCGGATCATTCGGGACTCTCTCGCGGAGCTCGATTCGGTGGTCCAATTGGGAATAGATGATCTGTTCGTTCTGGCCGAGAATGGCCTGCGCGTGCTTGATGTCCAGGCTCGGGTCGACGCGGATCAGAAAGAGGTTCATCGAGGGAACGAGCACCCGCTCGATTTCGAAAAGATCCGGGTTGAGGGCGGCTCTCGCGTTTTCGGCTCCGCCGTCTTTGAACCTCACGATCAACTGCCCTTCGACGAAAGAAGCAGTGCTGGCCGCGGCCGCAGTGCTGACAGCATACGCGGCAAGTGTCATGAGCCCATGAATGCGCAAGTTCATACGGTCACCTTCCGTAGTTAAAAGAATCAGATTGAATGAGGCGTTCGCCTGACGAACCCCAATGCAAGGAGCTTGCTCGAGACCCGATCCGCGTGTCAATCGAGGTGACTAATCTTTTGACAGATGCCGGAAGGCGAGTCGCGTGTGCCCGAAAATGGCCCGCTAAGATTCATTGCAGGACATTTTGCGCCGTTGTTCGGGTTGGAACTCGTCTTGCATTGAGTCATTCCTTGAGAGAGACCGCGTTCTGCCCGAGCGGGAGTGATGAGTTGAGGAAGAGAAGAGTGGAGCGGATATGAGTAGATTCAGAAAGATCCGGCGCGGCTCCTGGATCCCGGGAGAGCGGATCCAAAAAGTTCTAGCCGCGGCGATGCTGGTCATCGTGACTGCCGGATTTACCCCTAAAACAGGCGAATTGATTGAGCTTCAGGCCGCGTTCAACGGCCGAAGCAGCGCCGATTTCAGGCGAGTGGCGCGGAACATCGAAATCACGCTGCCGGCGCGTACCGTAGCGAAAATCGAGGAAGTGAAGCGGTTTCACAGCGGCAACTATGGATTGAAAGTGACCGTCCAGGGGGGGGCCCACGATTCGAAGGTGGTTTGGGTCCACTACAATCCCAACAAGGCCTTGATCGAACTTTGTAGCAATGAGTCAGGCGCGCAATGCGTGAAGACGGCCCAAGTGTCGGAGGCCCGCCGGGCGCGGACGCAGCAATCCGTTACCGCGCTCAGAGACCCGGCAGCGGTCGAGACTTCTGATTCCCGTGATGCTCGGCCCCAGGCCAGCGCAAATGGAGCTGCCTCGAGCGGAGATTCACGCGCACGCGCGGCGGATGGCCAATCGGCGGCTACGCGTGCCGCTAGTACCCAACCGGGCATCTCGCGCGCGGCGGATATCCAGCGGGTAAGCTCGTCCCCGCTGCAGGCGTCCGAGGAGGCCACCGAGGCTGCCGTCGACCGGGTGGTCGAGAGGCTTCTGAGCCTCAAAAAGGCTTCGGCCGATGACGTGGGATGCGGCGAACCCAGTGTCTCATTTTTGCGGCGTCGCTCATACGATCCGGTAACGGGCGCGCATCTGGTGCTGGCTTCGATGTACCAGAGCTGCTCCGCAACGCGGAAGGAGCTGACCTTGGGATCGAAGGTGCCGCATGTGCCTTCGTATCAGCTGAAGGGTTGGAACGCAAAGCGCGGCGGACGTGTCCGCAAGCTGGGGAGTTCGGAGACCGCTCGCGCGGAGTTCTTGATGGACCACTATCTTCTGGGGGACCTCAGCGACCCGATGTACAGCTTGACTGGAGCCAGGCGTGGGCTGTCCTCCGATTCCTGTGTGGATGTAACGAGAAAACCTCCGATTTACGCCTTCGGGTCGCGCCCCCGTTACCAGGGCGACCGACTTCTCACGCATTCTACGGATCTATCTGAGAAACGCTGGGGTTGCGGGCGTAACGGTGTTTCGTGCGATTCGGCACCTGTGATCGCGCTTGACTGCTCGGCGTTCATTTCGGCGGCTTTTGCCGCATCAGGACTCAAGCTGTACCCGAAGGGCAGTACCCAGATTGATGTCAATACGAACGGGCTCGATGCGGCTTCAAAGCGAAACGACTCCTGCCTGGAACGGCCCTATATCGGAGCCTCGGGATTGCTTCCCGGCGATATCTTGAATTTATCGGGTAATCACGTCGTATTGATCGATCGCGTTGGGGAGGATCCGCTGGGAGTGCAGCGCTTCGTGAGGACCGGCAAGGACTGCAATGATCTTGAAGTTAAAGATTTCGACTTTACCTACGTTCATAGCGGAGTCGAAACGAATGGCCCCGCGCGAGTCAATATCCAGTATTATGCACGCCACAAAAAGGGAAGGTTGCCAACCTGGCTGCGGAAGTTGAGTGCTCTCGCGGAGAGGCTTTGCAAGTATGAAAAGCGAAACCCTGGCACTCAGGTCAGATTCGAAGAAGGGGACAAAATGTCGCTGATTCGTCACAAAGGCCCCGAGAAGGCGGGCTGCACTTTTACCCCGATGAAGGTGGAAGGCCAGGAGTGCGTGAACGGCTGCGCGTAGGCCCTGCTAGCGACGCTGACCTGTCTAAAGTTTCGACAACTGCAGTGATCCTGTGGTGAATCGCTCCGGTCATCGGAGTCGTGCGCGAGAAATGATCTATAATATCAATTAATTAAATAGATCCGGGTTGGACCTTTCATTGCAATGCTCTTAATCGATTAAGTGAGAGATTGGAGTCATGCAGAGAGTTCGGTCCATCGCCACATCATTGATTCTGCTGATCCTCTTGAGTGCGTTCACTCCGGTGGTGGACGATCTCATTGAGCTTCAGGCCGTGTTCAATGGACGAAGCTCCGCCAACTTTCTTCGAAGCGCCGGCAACGTCCGCCTTCGCCTCAGCCGGGGAACCGTCGGCAAGATCAAGGACATCAAGAGATTCAGCAGCGGTAACTCGGGCTTGCTCATCGAGGTCAAGAACGGGAGCTATCAGGGAGAGTTGGTCTGGGTTCATTACAACCCCCGCAAGGAGCTGATCGCGCTCTGCAAGAGCGCTGAAACGGGTGAGGTTGATTTCTCAGAAGACTGCAATGAGACTCGCGAGCTCAGCGAGGCTTCAAGTGCCAGGACCAATGCCGACGTCGACGCTTTGCCGGCGCCGCGTGCTGAAAGCCTTGAGGGTGCCCCGGTTTACACACCGACCCTGCTGCCTTCTCAACGTGCTGCCAAGCTTGCTCCGCTTGCCGATCCGACGGAGAGCCTGACTTCCGCCGATCAGCTCGAAATCCGGCGTAGCCTCGAGGGAATCGAGGGAGTCATGTCGAGATTGGTCCGCAATCCGTGCGTCGTCACCGGTTTAGCCAGCTCCAATATGAGCTGCGACGAGAAATACGCATGGCTTTTCACACAGCGCGTGAGACAGCAGCCTAACGGCTCCTTCATGCTCGATATCGATAATCTGCGCGAGGAAGTCGAGTGCCGTTCTTCGAATTCATGCATCATGGGCAATATGCTGCGCGTGATCGCCAGTGAGTTCGGAATTCCCGCCCGATTGATGATGGCGACGGCGTACAGGGAGAGCAGATGGAACCATTGGAACAAAGGGGGACGCGTCATCACGAACGTGAATCGGGGCAGGGTCAAATCCACTGACTGGGGATTCATGCAGATCAACGATTATGCTCACAAGAGAGCTGCTCCTTTTTTGGTAGCCGGCTATCGAGTGGATTGGGATGAGGTGACCCATGATCCGCTTTCAAATATGCGCGTGGGAGCGAAGATCCTGAAAGCTTGTTTCGATGTCGCCCGAGATCACATGAGAAAGAACGGGATGAACCTTTACGATGAAGAGCTTTTGTTCAGGGTGTCCTATACTTGCTATAATGGCGGACCCTCTAGCTCTAGTATGTCGAGCCGAGTTCGTGCTTACGATACTAGAAAGATGCACGCGAACGACAAGAAGTTCATCGAGGAACTTCGAAAAGCCGATTGGGACAAGAACGCGAGCGAGGCGTGCCGGTCTTTGAAGGTAGGCGGCAAGACAAGGAGGCTTTCGTGGTGATCCGTTCATTCGCTTGGGTATTGGGAGCTAGCTTGAGCATGGGATTGCTCGGATTGAATTATGCCGCGCAGCCGGAGCGAGCGGTCGAGCTCGTTTACTTGGGAAGCGCAAGTGCTTTGAAAGGTATCATTGTCGCTGAGAAGCTTGGGAAGGGAAGCCAGCATCGGATTGTAGCGGCCGAAGGAGCGGGCCAGGATGCTACTCTGCCTGGCGAGCCGTCGCGTGTATTCAAGTGGAATGGGAAAGGCAAGGTTCTGCTGGGTGATCCCACGGAGTGCATTGCGAAAACTCCTGGAGACATGGTTTCAAGAGCCGATTGGGTCTCGCCGGCTTCTGGAGCGAAATACGAGGTTCGCCTCTCCGAGTCACGGCCGAAATCGAGAACGGATGAAATCATCAGCATCGGGGCGGGCGTGCTCGAGATTTCAGTGAATGGAAAAACTGTCTTGAAACAGGCGATCGAACCTGAGGGCATCAGGCCTTGTTCGATCGAAGTCGGAAACTTCCATCCCGCCAAAGGCGATGAGCTCGCGATCACCTGGGTCAGCGTTGGCGCGGGCTACAGCGTCGGCGTCTCTGTTTATCGCTTGAAGTAATCGTTTCGACTCAGATGCTCTCGGCAATCCTTGCCCTCTGATCTCCCGAACGGGCTCCGAATTTGCTTTCAATGCGCCCCAAGCGCGCGCGAGTTCGCGTCATCGGGCAAATGCTGCCCAGCTCACGCTCAGCGGGGGAGATTGCTTTGATCTTTAGGCGAGCGGCTTTTAGACTGAAAATAGAAGAAGGGAATCTCATGGAAGAGATCTGTTTGCCGAAGGAACGGCTACTCGTTTTTGTCGCGATCGCAGGTTTGTGCACGGGCTTCCTCGATGGGAGCAGCGCTTGGGCTGGAGTCGATATCATCACTCCGGTCCAAGGTGCGCCGATTCTCGGCAATACAGTGCATCTTGAAATCGATGATTGTAAAGAAGCTCCCGAGCTCGGTGGGTCTGGCCTGCTTCTGAATGGGCAGGCGGTCGCGGCACGATGGCAAAAGAGTCCCTACAAGAAGCGCTGGTACACGCAACTGCCGTTGGAAAGTAAAGGGCCGCAGCGGCTTGAGCTTTCGGGAAAGTGCGGCAGCAAGAAAATCAAGGATTCGATCGGGTTCGTGGCGATGAGTCACGGTGTAGCTCAGATCGCCGAGGGCCTTGCCGGGAATTTCATGCGCTCGCATGAGGCCGAGAAGCTGGGCTGGGACTGGGAGGATGCGGTGTTCCTCTACGGACTCGAGAGATTTCGCCATGTAAGCGAGTCCGGTGCGGAGGCCATGTCCCGTTACTTGGTCTCGCATCATCGAACTTGGGCGAAACGCGGCATTCCCAAGGTCGATCGCAGCGATCGTTGCGCATCGGCTCTCAGCGCGCTGGGGCTCATGAGGTACGACGGTGATCCGGTCGGCGCGGATGGCGTGGCCGCTGTCGCTCATTATGTGCGCAACGAGCCCAGGAACTCCCTGGATACGATCAACCATCTTGGCCGGTCTTGGCTTTCGAAGATCTATCCCAACTCGATCTGGGTGGACTCGCTCATGATGTACGGCGTTTTCGCCGCCCAGCTGGGCCGCTACGAAAACGATCGCGCGCTTCTGGATTTCGCGGCTGCTCAGCCGCTTCGATTCGCTTCCGTGCTCCAAGACGCGAACACCCGGCTTCTTCGGCATGCTTGGCTTTTCAGGCATAAGCTCGCTCTTCCCAAAGAAGAAGCATTCTGGCTTCGCGGGAACGGCTTGGTTCTCGCTTCTGTGGTCGAGATACTCGAGGAGATCGATCGGTGGGAAGAGCAGGCGATCCTGCTCCGTACTCTCCTCAACGAGATGTCGGACGCGCTGTTGAGCTACCAACTCCCGGATGGGACATGGGATACGATGGCGAATCTTCCGGGCTGGGCTTATGCGGAGACTTCCGGAAGCGCATTGGTCGCCTTCGCCTGGGCACGCGGGGCGCATCGCGGATGGCTTCCCCCGATCTATCTTGAGCACGCGAAACGCGCCTTTGCGGGGGTTTCGCAGTACCTGAAGAAAACGGAGCAAGGCTATTCCATGACCGGCATCTCGGGACCCACCAATGCCACTCCGAAGTTCATCTATAAAAGAGTCGGACGCAAGGCCGATAAGGCCTATGGCGTGGGTGCCTATCTTCTTGCCGCGGCCGAACTCGCCCAGGAGCGCTTCGATTAACTGACCTCGAAAGACGGTCGAAACAGGCAATTTACCTCTTTAATCAGGCCAAATTCGAGTTAGAGTGCCTGTAGACGAAAGGAGCTTCGCATGATTTTCGGATCCAGGATTTCCTCTGGCCTTTGGGTCTTGGTTATTGCTTCGCTCATCGGCTCGGGCGATCCGTCCATGGCTTTGGCAGGTTCTGAGTGGGATCTCGAGCTTCGTGTCGCCGAGAGAGACGCCGTAGAAGAGGATCTCGGAAGGATTCTCGCTCGCGCCTCGTTCGCGAGCTCGGAAATCCGGCTGGGCACGGTCACAAGCTCCAAGACCCACAATCAGGCATGGATCGAGTGCGACGACGAAGGGCGGATACGCATCGACGTCGAGGCGAAGCCTGAGGAGTGGGGCGCTACGTTCTACTTGGCTTTGCAGAAGCTGGGGTTCCTGTTTCCGCATCCTCGAGTCCAGATCTCTCCTGACAAGCGGTCGCTTTCTGCGCAGTGCGGAGAGAGTTTCGAATGGCGGCCCAGGCTGAAGTATCGTGGCTTTCATCTCCACAATATGCATCCGAACGAGTGGGTGGGTGGTTTTCTGATGGGGAAGGAGGGGATCGCGGAGGAGCTCGTCCTCTGGCTGGCTCGCAATGGGCAGAACGTCCTGCAGAACGTCATCCTGAGAACGGTTTCGCTCGCGGACCTGGCATCGGCACATCGTGCACCTTTCGAATTGGCTCGACGCCTTGGCATCCTGCGAGGTTTGAGCGCTTCTTTCGAGATGACGCAGCAGAAATCCTATAACTTGATCCCTCGCATCACC
>CAYNDM010000037.1:0-14860 GCA_964395265.1 uncultured Bacteriovoracaceae bacterium | reverse complement strand
TCCTCCATGTACATGAAATAGCGCTCATCGAAGAGACCGACTTGCCGAAGGGCCTCGGAGCGAAGAACCATGAAGCAACCAGATAGCGACGGGACCGATACCGGGCGATCGATCGCATCCATCCGAAGCTCGTAGCGCCGATTGATCCACTGCCTGACAGCGGCAACCGGGATGAATCTCCTGACCACGAGATCCAGGGGTGTCGGCAAAAGCTTGCACAGATTCTGGATCCTGCCATCCGGATAAAGAACCTTGGGCATCAACAGACCCACGTCCGGAGGTTTATCCATGTACTCCAGGCATCGCTGAACGGAGCCTTCCTCGAATTGGATGTCAGGGTTCAGAACCAGGACGTAATCGCTCTTCTCAAGTGAAGCTCTCAATGCGAAGTTATGCGCTTTTCCGAATCCCAGGTTTTCGCCCGTCCTCACATAGGTCACTTTGGGCGAACCCCCGAATTCCGAAAGCCTCTCGTCGGACGAGTTGTCGACCAGCCAGATTCGGGCAACGCAGCTCTCCCGCTCCAAGCATGAAACGACCCTCGATACCTGATCCTTCCTGTTATGGAACAAGACCACGCTGGCCACGGCGCTTGGTTTCATCGCTTCGCCTCGGTCATCGCCATGACGTTGTACCGGCAAGCTGAGCCCCAGCCGCTCGGAAAAGCGCCGATCCCGCGCATCCAGGCATGGAGAGCAGACCCCTGATTCCCTGCGTGATCCATCGACTCTTCGTGGACAAGTCTGAAACGGCCGAAGCCATTCCTTTCCAAAGGAACAAAGCCACGTCGCGCTCGACCTCCCTTCTCTCCTTGGCGGGAATACCCTCAAACTTCGCTAGATGAGCGTTTTTCAGCTCGATGATCAGCCTCATCGGGGATCCTTCGCCCTGACCATCGTCAAGAGGAGCCCGCGGCTGGATGAGCGCCATCAGCTGCCCAAAAGGAGGCTCCAGGCCATAACTCCCTCTGAGGTGCTCCTGCAGCGCCAACGTGGCCGCATGCAGCTGCGCCGATTCGTGCTTCTTGCTGACCGAACCGCCATGCTGCCGGTACAGTAGCAAAGGCTCAGGCAGATTATCCAGCTTCGAGACGAGTGAACACCGCAACCACAGATCGTAATCTTCAGCGTGAATGTAGCGATCGGCGTAACGAAGAGCCTTGCCCAGAACGCTTCGCCTCATCATGACGGTTGGATGATTGATGCAGTTCCCGCGCAAAAGCCGCCAGCGGATGAGCTCAGGCCCAACAACCGCAAAGCGGGGCCTTCCGAGGCGAGTCCCATCCGAATCGATGTAATAGACGTCAGTCCCGAGCACTCCGAGCTCGGCATCCTCGGCAAACCTTCGGACCTGGCGTTCGATTCGCTCCGGAAGCGAGATGTCGTCGCCGTCCATGCGAGCGATCAGCTCTCCCTGAGCCAGCTCCAGACCCCGATTGAGAGTGGCGATCAGGCCCAGGTTCCGCTCGTTTCGGACCAGCCTGATCCGGCTATCGTGAAAGCTCCCCACCACGTCAGGGCTGCCGTCTGTCGAGCCGTCATCGATCACAAGCACTTCAAGATTGCGATAAGTCTGTTCTAAAATGCTGCCCAAGGCGAGCCGCAGGTAGCTTCCTGAATTATAGACTGGCAGTAGTACTGTGACTAACGGGTCTTGGCCCACGATGAATCCCCGGTCAACCCCACCTAGGCGGAAGTCGTCTCCACTAAGTGCCGAAATTTCGCGCTGGAGCCGAGCAGCTCTTCGAAAGCACCCTCGGCCTCCACTTTTCCATGATCGAACAAGAAAATCTTATGGGCATCCCTCACGGTCGCGATCCGATGCGCGATCATGATGATCGTGCACACGCCGTTCAGCGCGGCCATGGACTCGATGATGCCTTTTTCATTGATCCCGTCGAGCGCGCTGGTGGCCTCATCGAAAATCAGGATCGATGCCCCGTGATAGAGAGCCCGGGCGATTCCGATTCTCTGCCTTTGCCCGCCGCTTAGCTGAACCCCTTTTTCGCCGACGCGGCTCTCATACCCCTGCGGCAACGACTCAATCAGCTCCTCCAGGCGCGCCAGTCTGGCTGCCCGCACCAGCTTCTCGCGATCAGGGCTACGGGAGCCGGACGGACTGAAGGCGATATTCGCGGCGATGGTATCGTCGATCAGATGAACGGATTGGGAAACGTAGCCAACCGATCCACGAAGGAGTTCCCCGTTGCCCTGCTCTCCATCCACGAGCACCATTCCGGAATCGGGCTTGATCAATCCCAGAATCATGTCCGCGCAGGTGGTCTTGCCCGATCCCGAAGGCCCGACGAAAGCCACCGTGGTGTTCGCTGGGATCTCCAGGCTGACATGGTCCAAGACTTGGCGGTCAGAGCTCGGATACTTGAAACAGATGTCAACCAGGCTGATTCCTTGCCTCAGCTGAAGAGGATGACGTGGGCCGGGGGAGACATCGATGGGCCCCGTGGACCTTGCGAGACTCAGATCGCCCGCCAGCACCTCATAGGAGTTGATATTGCCGTTGATATAGGCCAGCGAATGAAAACACTGCTGCAAGGCGGGCATCAGCTTCATGCCCGCTATGGCGAACATCGAGAGCATGGGAACCAGCTCGACGAAGTTCGAGCTTCGGTTGAAAAGGAAGAGAACGGCAGTGATCATTCCGCCGAACGCGAAGATCTCCATCACCGCGCGCGGCGCGGCCGCCAGGACATTGGTCCGCGCGACAGTCGCGTTGTAAGACCGGTTCCATTCCTCGAAGTTCTGAAAAAAATCCTTTTCTCTTCGGAAAGCCTTGATCTCCTTGATCGCCCCGAACCCCTCCTGGATCGCTTTTCCCCGATGGAAGAACATCTCCGTCGCCAGGACTCCGGCTTGCCCCAGGTCTTTTCGAATGAACTTGAGGACGAGCGCGTAACCAGTGAGCAGCACCGCCAGCACCGTAATTGTGAGCAACGGATCCAAAAAGAGCAGACCTGCGCCGATGACCGTCACTGTCATCAGTTTCGAGATCAGAATGAATATCGGCATCAGGACCGTGTCGGCGAATCTCCTGACTTCCGACTGGATGTTCGAAGACAAGCGCGCGCTGTTCGTATAAGCATGATAGAGATAATCCTTGCTCAAGTAGTACCGGAACAGGTCGCTCGCGAACTTCGCGGCAAGGTCGTAGATCGTCCTCACTGACGCTCTCAAAGTCAGCAATGCGATGCCGCTGGACACGACGATGATCGCCACCACCGACACGCCTAGGAAGACCACGAAGGCACGGGCGCTCTCGAATTGCAGCGTTTGGTAGAGCCAGGCCAACTTGGCATTTTTCTCGATCAACGACTGATCCGCGACTACGGCCATGAACGGGGCTACTCCCGCCACGCTGATGAGCTCGAAAAAGCTGCTGACCACGAAAAGCAGCTGAAGCAGGAAAAGGTCTCTCCTCTCCTTTCGAGTCAGGAGGTCGTTGAAATGCCGAATGAACGATAAAAGCCCACCGGTAGATCGCCCACGCTCGAACTTAGCCATGGACCAACACTTCCTCCCCGCGTTGCACCGGAGCGCTCGCAGTCGATTCAAGCCTGATCTGCGGCTGAGCCGCGAACACGCCCAGCATCATCCAAAGGTCGAATCGAGCAAGAGTCTGGGAAGTCGCATACACGCAGAACAATACCCAGGACGCCAGCATCGCCAGGCGCGTCCGATCGGCCGGATTGGCCTGTGCTCGAACGGCCGGCCAAATGAGCAGGATCAGTCCTATCCAGAAGAAAATCGTTCCAAGGCTACCCCACTCGCCCAGAAGCTCCGTAAAGAGGTCTTTCGACAACGGGTCATTCCTGAAGAACTCCGCCGTATCATTGGGCAAATGGATGTCGAGGTAGGCTCGATAAGGGTGGGACGCCCCATGCTCCACGAAAAGCGCTCCGCTGGCCCCGGGGCCCGTGCCGATCCAAGGATGATGTTCCCAGGACAATAAGGCGGCGCGGCCCGCGAGGATCCGCTCGTGCAAGCTTCTATCCGTGGTGATTTTAGCGATGGATTTCAGAGGGAAGCTGAATAAGCTCGTACTCGTCACCAGAATCGCCCCTGCCGTGGCAAGCGCCGCGGTTACCAAGACGGTCTTTTTCCAATGAGCCCTGAGCGCGAACACAAACTCGATGGCAACTACGCCTAGCACGGCTAACCAGCCCGTCCTGGACGTGGTGAAAAACGCGCCAGCCAGCGCGCAATAAAAGAACCCTCGAACCCAAAAGGGCGCAATCGACTTAGGCACCGTTCCAGCCAAAGCGGCATATCCAAGCGCCCCGAACAGGAAAAACGAACTGAGGTAGTTGGGCTCCTGGTACCAGGCTCTTGGACGGCACACGCCCTCGTCCGGGACCATGCCTCCCCAATAGCTCCAGCCCAAATCCAGGCTGCAGTTCGCCAGGTCGTGAACCAAGACGATCCATAAGACCGTCATCAAGATGCCCAACCCGATCATGGCGCGTTGACCCATCACTCGAACGACCCAACCAAAGACGAGAGGCACCAGGATCAGCGTTGCGCCTGACCAACCCAAAAAAAGCCAGGACCTGATCGGGTTCAGGGAGTTCAATGCCGCTCCAAGGGTTCCTACCAGTAGCATGGCGAGAAATGCCAAAATCCAAGGAGCGCGCAAGGATCGGATCACGACGTCCTGGAAGCGTTCCTTTTCTCGACTTTCAGAGAAGACCAGGCGCCAGCAAAAAGCGAAGATCAGGCCCGCGAAAGTGAAGTAACTGAAACGCAGATCGTAGTTTCCGACATGGACCTTTCCGAAGTCGTCCAGAGTTACGACACATAAAGTCAAAAAATAAAAGAAGGCGACTGGGCCGGCTGTAAGTTTATGCATCGTAGAATGTTGAGGATACTATCGTCGAAGATCTGGGGGAATCAAGCACTGAGATCGCCCTTGACTCAAATAATCAAATAAGAGATCACCGACAAACTCATGAAATTCCAACTCAAAATTAGGTAGGACCTATGAGCCAGCCCATTCAACGTCCTATGACTAGACCTACGGAAATCCAGATTCCGAATTTAGTAATTCTAATGGCCAGAGCGAGGTGGCACGCACTTGCGGTTGTCATACTCGCGGCTCTTCTCGGACTCGCTGCCCCGACCCTTGCCCCTCCCCTCTATCAAGCGACTTCGACCCTGCGAATCGGCCACGAAGCCGAACTCAATCTCAGGACATTGCCGAACTTCGTCCAGATCAAAACCCTGATGGATGAGGTGGCGCAAACAGCGAGTTCCCTACCCTCATCGGCAGGAATCCCGGAACTGGTCTCGGCGGAGCTGGAACGACAAGTATCGATCGAAATGCCTCACAACAAGGTCCTAGTGCTGACGATCAAAAACCGTGATCCCGCGGTGGCTGAGACGATCGCAAGGCTAACCGCGACCCTCTTGGCCGAGAAACTTCAACAAACCGTCTCGGCAGAGCTCGCTCCCCATCCAAGCATGATCGAGCAGCTCAATCTCGCCAAATCCTCACTGGAATCCTTCATTCAAAGTCCCTGGTTTAAGAATTCAACATCAAGCATCAATCCCCAAGCCCGGGCCAGCATTAGCGAGCTGGCGAAGAGCATCGCTCAGCTGAAACAACTATCGAGCAATCTCATCCTGTCCAATCGTGCGTCTCGCGGCATCGTGTTGAGCAGACCCTCGCTTTCGCCTACTCTTCTAAACCAGTTCACGCGAGTTGCCGAGGCTCTGAGAATCCCCACTCACCCCCACGATCTTTGGCTCTTGAGCCAGGTCCTCAGCGAAGAGATCCGGCTTGCCGAAGAGTACCTCAGGTCGGGATCCGCCCAGCGAGCACAAGAGGCTTTCGTATTCGATCCGAAATCAGTCGTCGTTAGTACCGCCTACGCGCCCAGGCCGATTATCATTTTCCTAATGGCCGTAGCGGCCGGCATGATCGCGCTTCTCGCCTACCAAATATGGCAGTCCTCGCGCGCACGTGATATTTCAAACCAAGCCCGACCAAACGATTGAGGTTTTATGTCCAAAAGAAAAAAAGCTTTCATCACAGGGGTTACCGGACAGGATGGCTCCTATTTAGCCGAGCTTCTACTCGCGAAGGACTACGAAGTTCATGCCATCCTGAGAAGGTCGTCGGTCTTCACAACCCAACGCGTCGACCATCTCATGGATCATCCTCAGTTCCTCACCTATCATGGGGACCTGACCGACTCGAGCAATCTGCACAGCCTGATCCAGAAGATCCAGCCTGAAGAAATTTACAACCTAGGGGCGCAGTCGCACGTCGCGGTCTCGTTTCAGATCCCGGAATACACGGCGGAGGTCGACGCGCTGGGAACCATCCGACTGCTCGACGCGATCAAGGACAGCGGGATTCGTCCCCGCTTTTATCAGGCATCGACGTCTGAGCTCTACGGGGGACTGCCGTCAACGGCTCCCCAGAACGAATCCACGCCCTTTCATCCCCGTTCGCCTTATGCCGCAGCGAAGCTTTACGCTTACTGGATGACCATCAACTACCGGGAGGCTTACGGTCTTTTCGTGAGCAACGGGATTCTCTTCAACCATGAATCTCCCAGGCGCGGCGAGACCTTCGTCACGAAGAAGATCACCAAAGCGGTGGCCAAGATCCATCAGGGACGCCAGGATATCCTGACGCTGGGGAACCTCGACGCGAAGCGGGACTGGGGCTATGCCAAGGAATACGTGGAAGCAATGTGGCTGATGCTTCAGCAGGAAAAGCCCCAAGACTACGTGATCGCCACTGGCGAATCCTACTCGGTACGCCAGTTCGTCGAGTGGGCTTTCGAGGAAGTGGGCACTCAAATCCGGTGGGTCGGCAAGGGCCAAGAAGAGAAGGGCCTCGACGCCCAATCCGGCAAGGTCCTGGTCGCGATGGATCCCAAGTACTATCGCCCCGCAGAAGTGGAGTTTCTCTGCGGTGACCCAAGCAAGGCCAAAAGAGAACTGGGATGGGAAGCCAAAACAAGAGCTCGCGAGCTGGCCAAAATGATGGTTCGATACGATCTCAAATACGATAACTACGGAGGGCTCGACGAGTGATCCTGGTCCTCGGCGCAACTGGTTTTCTGGGTAAGAGAGTTTGTCGACTTCTCAGCGAGCGCGGACTGCCCTTCAGGACCACGTCACTGAGCCAAGGAGTCGATCTCCGGGAATTCAATCAGGTCGATCGATTGCTCAAGGAAGTCCGGCCAGAGTTCATTTTGAATTGCGCGGCGTACGTCGGTGGGATTCAATTCGGATACAAACATCCCGCGGAGCTCTTCAGAAACAATTTGCTGATGACGCTCAATCTCCTCGAAGCGGCGCATCGGCACCAAGTAAAACGCATCGTCAATCCCATCTCGAACTGCGCGTATCCGGCGAAAGCGAAGCTCTTCAAGGAAGCAGAGTTCTGGGACGGGCCACTGCACGAGTCGGTCATGGTCTACGGCTTCGTCCGCAAAGCATCATGGGTTGGGTCGTGGGCGTATGCGAAGCAGTACGACCTCGACGTCATCAACCTGATCCTATCCAATATGTATGGTCCCGAAGACCACTTCGAAGAAGAGCGATCTCATGCGCTCGGAGCGCTGGTGATGAAAATCGTCCGGGCGCACGAAAATCGCCAGCCGAGCGTTTCGGTCTGGGGCACGGGAGCGCCTGTCCGGGAGTGGCTCTATGTCGATGACGGGGCAGAAGCCATGATCAGGGGAATGAAGGCAGACCGAACCGAGGAGCCGGTCAATATCGGCGTGGCGGCCGGGATCTCCATCAAAGAGCTGGCCCAGATCATCGCGAGGGAAGTCGGATTTCAAGGCGACCTCGTCTTCGATCCTACGAAACCCGACGGAGCGCCGTACAAGACAGTCGATGGGTCACGCGGCGAAAAACTTTTGGGATGGAAGCCTTCGACTAAACTAGAGGTCGGCATCCGAAATACCATCAGTTGGTACAAGGAAAATCTTGGAAGGGGCGCAGCGCGATGAAGGTCACCGAGTTCAAAGATGGCGAAACAATCCTGGCCAGGTACATTCCTTCCTCCCAAGCCTGGGAGGGCGGGCTCAAGTTCTTCTCTCCAGAAGGGGACTATGTCCAAGTGGGAACCTGGGGTTATCCATCTGGCAAAATTCTCCAGGCGCATGCCCATAACCAGGTGCCACGCGAAATCGACTTCACTCAAGAGGTCATCTACATCCGCAAAGGCCGAATCCGCGCTGATATCTACGATTTGGGCCTGAGCAAAGTCGCGGAGCAGATCTGCGAAGAAGGAGACGTCATTGTGCTCCTTCGCGGCGGCCATGGGTACGAAATCCTGGAAAATGGGACTCAGGTCCTTGAGATCAAAAACGGCCCATATTTAGGACCTGAGACCGACCGTCGCCGATTCGCGCCACAATGATCGTCAGTAATCTTACGATAGGCCTGGGAAATCAGCTCTTTCAGTACGCTCGCGGGTTCTCCCTCAGCAGGGAGCGCGGCGTGCCTTTCGCTGTGGATGTCTACAGCCCAATCGGTTGCGGAGAGAGGCATTTCGAGATCCAAGCGTTTTTCGAGATCAGCGCCGCACCGGCTCAGCGCCAACAGCTTAGGAGCCAATGCCTGTTTTTCAGGTTGCCTGCCCCGGTTCAGAGGCGCTTACGCTGGAACAAGCGGATGATGAACGTCTTTCGGCGACACATTTTGACTGAACCCGGCTTCGCTCACTGTCCGGACCCGGCTCCGCTCCGCTCCAACCTCTACCTCTTGGGTTACTGGCAGTCACCTCGGTACTTTGCCACGGCCGAGGCGGACCTGAGGAATGAGTTCAAATTCAAACGCCCCCTGTCCAGCGAAGGATCTCGGCTTCGGGAAAAAATCGAACAATCGAATTCCGTAAGCCTTCATGTGCGAAGAGGCGACTACCTTTCGAAAGGGGCGAACGAATTGCATGGGGTCTGCGAGCTCGACTATTACGGGAGCGCCATCAGCTACCTGCAGTCTCATCTGGGAACGTGCGAATTCTTCGTTTTTTCGGATGACATCGAATGGGCTCGGCAGAATCTCAAGTTTCCTTCGAAGGCTCACTTCGTTTCGCATACCACTGGGAGCACCGCGGACGAGGACCTTCGACTCATGAGCTTGTGCAAGCATAGTGTCATCGCGAACAGTACGTTCAGCTGGTGGGGAGCCTGGCTGAATGCCAACAAGGAAAGAATCGTGATCGCTCCGAAGCTGTGGTTCCGGGACGAAAAGATGAACGCGGAGGCAAGAAGCCTCTATCCCGACTACTGGGTCCAGCTCTGAGCCCTAGGCTTTGTCCGCTTCCACGTTCAGACTAATGGGAATCCCATTCTCTTTGTCTATATGGGGATAGTAGGCCTGCGAATGATCATCGACCTCGCGATGTGGAGAGGCATCCTGCCAGCGGTACCGCCGCACGTTCGTGAATCCGCACTCTTCTAGCAGCCCACTCAGGTCACTGAAGTCGTAGACAGTCTTGTGATAGAGAAGCCGGGGTCCGGACGGGCTTTGAATCTCCATCCTTCCATAGAGAGGGCCCAATACCCTCTTCAGCTCTCCGCTCTTCCGATAGACCTCGATCAGGGCCTCGAAATCCGGTACCGCAAGCCTCAAAATCCCTTCAGGAGCCAGAACACGGCGCCATTCCGCCAGCACCCGTTTGGCTTCCACTCGATCAAAGTAAGAAAGCGCATGGGACGCATAGATGATCCCCGCGCTGCCATTTTCGAACATACTCAGATCGTCGATATTCGACTTCACGTCGATATGGGGCATGTCACAAAGATCGACGTGTACCCAGCCAGGAAAGTGCCTATGCCAACACCCCAAGTGCAACTTGATCAATTCCATGCATTCTACCCTTGCAAGGAGGTGCCCCAGACTAGGGTGCCCTTCAAGAAAAAAGTGGACTGAGAACTTGTCAAAGCTTGGCTTTCGCCGATAACTTCTGGGTTCAATGGGCAAGCTTCCGCGGCAACAGAAAACTATCGAGCTCCTCGAAACCGTCCTCACCCTGGAAGGCCAGGCTATCCTCAAAGCCGCCTCCCGCGTCGACGACTCCTACGCCCAGGCCGTCCAGATGATCCTCGACCGCACCCAACCCGGCCCGGCCTGCGGGAAAGTCATCGTCACCGGCATGGGCAAATCCGGCTTAGTGGCCCGCAAGATCGCCGCTACCATGGCCAGCACGGGTACTCTGGCGATCTTTCTCCACCCCGCCGAAGCCATGCACGGGGACCTGGGGGTGGTGACGTCGAACGACGTGGTCATCGCCATTGGCAAGTCCGGAGAGAGCCAGGAACTCACCTCGATCCTGCCGGTGATCCGAAAAATCGGGGCCAAGATCATCGCCATCACCGGCAATCCCGGCTCCACGCTCGGCCGCCATGCCGACGCGATCCTCGATGCAAGCGTCGAGAAAGAGGCTTGCCCACACGATCTGGTCCCAACGACCTCCACCGCGGTCGCCCTAGCAATCGGAGACGCGCTGGCGATCACGCTGATGGACCTGAAACGCTTCGAGCCCTCCGACTTCGCCCTCTACCACCCAGGAGGAAAGCTCGGTCAACGGCTTCTGCTTCAGGTCGCGGATCTCATGATTCCCGTGGATCGCTGCCCGGTCCTGGACCCTCGTCAAGCCACGATCGAGGACATCATCATCAAGCTCAGCCAGACAGGCTACGGAGTGGTCTTCTTTCAGGCGCCCGAGTCTGGTGGCGAGCTGGCCGGCCTGATCACGGATGGCGGCATCCGCCGGCTGCTCCAATAACATAAAGAGAAGGTTTTCTCCCTCACGGTCTCCGAGATAATGCCCCGGGCCCCCCAGACGCTCGCGCCGCAGATGATGGCTGTCGACGCGCTCAAATTCCTCGAGCAACGGGAGCGCCCGCTCAATCTGGCGCCCGTGATCGACCAAGGCAAACTCGTCGGGCTGATCCGCCTGCATGAGCTCCTTCGGGTGGGTTGATCCAGGGCAGATAGACCGAATCCCACGCATGCGACCCCGTTCATGCGATGTTGCCCAAACGCCTGGCGCTCCGGGGATTAGGAGCCGGCTTCGGACGAAGCTGATTCGCCTCCATGAGCGTCTGTCAGCAAGCTCATCCGACCTAACCTGAGCCAGCCTGCAAAGAGCAACCCGGCGGCTAGCCAAGTACACAAGAAAGCCCGCGTCTGAGGATAGGGCTTGAATGCCTCCAGCCATGCGCCCCATCTATTCCACATGATGTGAAGCGTGACCTCATAGTAACCAGCGGCGTGATCTTGAATCGTGAAGTGATTCGGGAAAACTTCATCAGGTGAGAATAGCCTCGACAACAAGGGCATATCGAATGTGACTGCGAAGTTCGCCACGGAGGCCAAGACGAGACCCGCCCCAGCCGCTTTGAACCCGAACGAATGGGAGGCCAGCCTGCGGATTGCCCCCCGGATCTCGGGACCGTATTCAAAATACCAAAGGTAAAGAATCGCTGGTAGCCAAGGCAGGGTGAGCCTAGGACCCCAAGCATGCCAGCCCATGGGCGCATACCAACTTGAAAACCCCAAATTCAAAAGCACGAGAACCCCAAGGCCAGAAAGGTATGCCAGCCACCTCCTTGACTTCGTCCCCTTGAGCAGGAAGGGAAGGCCTAAGCAGAGGACGGTCACCGCTGGCCAATACACGAACAGGCCCCCGGCCGGCGAGAACCATAGCCCCAGGAAGAATTCAGTCTGGATAGCGGCGTCTTGGACGAGAAAAAGGGGATCGAGGTATCTCTGGTTCGAAAACGTCCCGAACCTGAAGAGATTATGCAGGCTGTTCAGTAAGAGCGCCGCAGCGATGCCCGCGAGAACCGGCTTCCATCGAAAAGGCTTTGGCTGCGCCGCAAAACCCAACGCGAAGAGAAAGGGAAAAGCGGTTTCTTTGGATAGGCCAGCGAGCAAGGCCCAAGCAAAAACCTTTCCGCCCGGATCGCCTTTCAGGATCGAGCGCACGTAGCCCAAGGTCAGGAGAGCCGCGAAAAGCTCGCCAAAAGAGGTTCGCGAATACCAAACCAGGGGGCTGGCCAGGATCACGCCGACCCAAGACCAAGAGAGACTAAGCGAGATCTTTTTGAAGTCAATGTATCCCCAATACAGGACGACTCCGTAGCAAAGCAGGCTGATCTCAACCCAGATTCGCCCGATCCATCGATCCGTGAGGCCCAGCCACGCCAAAGGGACACTCGGAATTTTCTGAAAGAGGGGGAACTGTCCTCCGGCCTCACAGCCGGTCCAAACCCCCTGCGAGAGGCACCTTAGGGAACCGCGAAGCTCTTCGATCATGGACAAGGTGTCCCACTCGATTCGATATAAGCGCAGGAACGCCACGCCCAGTAGGATGACGGCACAGAAGGCGGCTCGCCCAGGCATACCCATACCTTAGTTCAGCTGCCTGCCACTGACCAGAAGAACCGGGATCGGGAAGAATCCGCCCTTTTCAAAGCACTTTCGCGTTCAACCCTGATCTGTTAACTCTGAATTCGTGGCAAAGCTATCATTGATCGTACCGGTCTATAACGAGGAACAGCAGCTCGAGAACGTGATCCACAGCCTGATGGCGAACACTTATCCGATCGAGTGCGAGTGGATCTTCGTGGACGATTGCTCAAAGGACGGAAGCCTGGCCATCCTGAAGCGCCTTTCGTCCCAGTACGGATTCAAAGTCCTGGAGCAAAAGCCGAATCAGGGCAAAGGTGCCGCCTGTATTCGCGGTTTCAAGGAAGCGACGGGCGATTTCATCATGATCCAGGACGCGGATTTCGAATACGACCCCAAGGATGTCCCTCAACTCCTCACCCCTCTCCTGGAAGGAAAGGCGGATGTGGTCTATGGCAGCCGCTTCAAGAAGAACAGTCCACAAGTCCACCGCACCTATCATTACTTCGTGAACCGCTTTCTGACGATACTTAGCAATCTTCTCTCGGGGGTCTACCTGACCGATATGGAGACCTGCTACAAAGTCTTCCGCGCAGATCTGCTCAAATCCATGCAGCTGAAGTCCAAGAGATTCGGGATCGAAGTCGAGCTGACGGCGTACGTCGCCAAGGCGCGTGCCCGGGTCTATGAACTTCCGATTTCGTACTATCCGCGCACCTATTTGCAGGGGAAGAAGATCAATTGGAAAGACGGAGTGGCTGCTTTGTTCCATCTTTTCCGCTTCAATATTCTGGTCTCGAACCAGGAAGCCTTCAATCAATTGCCTGAGCGCTATCAAGCGCAAATGCCTCGCTGAGTCCGGGTGCGCTGCCCTAGGTGCCTTGGCTTGGGTGCGCCCGAATCAGAGTATGATGCACTTGCTGGATCTCTCCGGTCTCAGCGCTTCACGCACTTGCCCGGACTTCTCCGATATCAGCGCTTCACGCACTTGCCCGGATAGCGAACCACTTGCATCCGGTCGATCCCGCGTCCCCCGCGCTCGCTCCATGAGTCGAAAAACCCGACATCCATGGGAGGACCAAATCTCTCCCGAACCGCTGCTTCGCATTCCGGCGCCTGAAGCGCGGTCCAAATGCCCGGATAGAGCAGAACGGCGGCGTGCTCGAATTCGCCGTCCAGATACTCACAAAGCCGATCCCACTCAGCCCCGGTGAGACAGCGGTTTTCGCGCCAGGCCGCGAACCAGGACTGAAAGGGCTCACGCCGGTAGACCTGGCAGTGCCTCTCGGTGATCCGGGACTGATAAAGGCCGTAAACCTGTTTGTCGTGATACATCCTGAAGCACACTCCCACGGTCGATTTGGGATACTGCGGACATTGTTCGGCGTTACAGACTGAGTTCCCGCCGGCCACGCAAAAAGGCAGATCCAGCACGATCGGCTCGGGCGCCTGGGCCACTTCGGCCAGGAGCTCCCGCGTGGAAGGATCGAGCGGCGGCATATGCCTCGTGGGCCAGGTCAGCCACGAAATCTCAAGCACGGCCAATGCGGCGGAGACAACGACCATCCGCCGAAAGCCTGGCTTCCAGCCGGAAGCGCGCTTCGCCTTCCACCAGCGAGAGAGCTCGGGCCATGCAAGCACGATGATCGCCATCAGGACTTGAGGCAGGAAAAGGCCCATTCGGCTCCCCACCCTGAAGAACTCCATCGTGGGCACCCAGCGCTGAACCAGCTGAGGATAGCCTTTCGGGACCTCGATGATGTACATCACCATCAAGAGGAGCATCACGGCAAAGGGGGCGATCGTCTCGAATCCTCTGCCTCCCCGCTTGCGGCGGACCAGCATCAGCCCCAGAAAGAAAGGTACCCAATAGACCCACCCCACGGTCACGACCGTCTCAGGCGAATCCAAAGGGGTCAGCTTGGGAAACTCGGGCGCGAACCAGTAAATGGGTTGCAGGATCTTTTCGAACCAAAGAGGCTGGAGAATTCGGCTCAAGTGAGAAATATAGCCATAACTCTGCGTGACTTTCCCCAATGCCTTGGCCTGTTCGTAAAGCGGAAGAAACCAGGCGAGGTTGATCGCCAGAATGAGAACGCAAATCACGGCTGGAGCGATCGAGCGTTTCCAATCGAGCTCGAAAGCGGTGCTCTCGCCCGAGCGCTTTCGTTTGACGAAGGCGATGAGCATGCCTACTCGGACCAATAGCCAGAGCATGATCATGGGACCCCAGAAGTAGCCTGCGGTCCAAAACACACCGACCATGCACGCGCTTCGCCAGCCCTCCAGACTCAAGGACCAGCGACGCTCTCGCCAGAAACGCTGCCAAATCCAGGCATCCAGAAAAACGCTCAGGTAAGTCCAGTGCAAGTAAAGGTGCTCGACGTGGTGATAGGCCTTGAAGTGCCTGGGAAGGTGATAAACCGCCACAACCGCGGCCAACCCCCAGGCGGCGCTGACGG